>CAMVEQ010000040.1:0-23866 GCA_947166545.1 uncultured Treponema sp.
TGGATGCAATGTTCAATGAGTTTGATTCTTCTGACTATTACAATGGAAGCCCACTAAAGCAACTTGAATGTTTAAATAAAGCTGTTGAATTTGTTCAGGCAAGTGAAGAATTAGAAAAGAGATTTATGGATGCTGTTCGCAGATTGAAAAAGGCATTTAATCTTTGTTCTTCAAGCGAGAGCATCACAAAGAATGATAAAGATAAAATCAACTTTTACATTGCGATTCGTTCAATCTTATTCAAGCTTACAAAAGGTGATGCTCCAGATATTACAACAATGAATCACCATGTTGCTCAGTTGATAAATGAAGCAATAAAAGCCGACGGAGTAGAAGAACTCTTCCAGGTTGGAAAGAATGTAAACTTTGATATCTTTACACCAGAATATCTTGAAAAGATAAATGCAATCCAGCTGCCGAATACAAAAATCAAAATCTTACAGCAGCTGCTCCAGCAGGTTATTGCGGACTATAAGCGTACCAACAAAATCAAAGCTATGGAATTCAGCGAGCGAATGAAGAAGCTGGTTGAAGAATACAACAACCGTCACCTTGATGATTTTACTGTACAGGTTCTTGATGAAGTTACAAAACAGTTGAACGAATTACTTAATGATATTCAGAAAGACAAAGAACACTTTAAGGAACTAGGAATCAGTTTTGAAGAAAAAGCCTTCTACGACATCCTTGTTAGCTGTGCACAGAAATTCCATTTTGAAAATCAATATCCTGATGACAAGATGAAAGACCTAGCAAAGAAAGTAAAAGCTCTTGTTGATGATAAGACAAAATATACTGACTGGGACCAGCGAATTGATGTAAAAGCCGAAATGGAAGCCGATTTAATGATTCTTCTGGATGAGAGTGGATATCCACCTGTACCAAGAAATGAAGTATATAATGAAGTCTTTGAACAGGCAGAGAACTTTAAGAAATATGCAGAGTAAGGAGTTCCTTTATGTCTAATCTAAAATTAATTCAAGGTAGCCGTGCCGATCAAACTGCAGATGCAATAGTAAATGCAATAAACTCAGGACTTTGGCAATGCAGTAAATAAGCTTCCCTTAATAGCAAAAAAAAGAAGGATATATTAAAAAAGAATCATTACTTCTGAGCAATTAGATTATTCATACGAACTCCTATTTTCTCCCCATTGACAATATTATGACAAATTGACATAATTTGTCATAAAGAGGTACTTATGGCTAAGAAATATGCATTTTTATTTCCAGGACAGGGAGCTCAGGCTCCAGGAATGGTAAAGGATGTGGCAGAAGCATTTCCATCAGCAAGAAAAGTAATTGATGATGTTTCTTCTATTATTAATGTTGACATGCCAAAGCTTTTGTGGGAAGCAGATGCAACAGAATTAAGCCGCAGTGATAATAGTCAGATTGCTATTACTACAGCATCTCTTGCAATTATGGCAGCCCTTAAAGATAAAGGAATTGAGCCGTCTGCAGCAATGGGATTCAGTCTTGGAGAATTCCCTGCACTGTATGCCGCAGGAGTCCTTTCTTTTGAAGACGTAATAAAAGTTGTTCGTGAGCGTGGTCTTATCATGCAGAAAGTATGCGAAGACATCGCAGCTAAAAACGAAGGACATGCTCCTGGAATGAGCGCAATACTTGGACTTTCACCTGAAAAGGTGAAGGAAATTGCAGCTGGCATTAAAGATGCTTATGCTGCAAATATGAATTCAGAAAAACAGACTGTAATCAGCGGTACATTCGATGCCCTGACTGCTGCAGAAAAGGCCGCTACAGAAGCTGGAGCACGCCGTGCAATCCGCCTTAAGGTTGCAGGTCCTTTCCACAGCCCTCTTATGCAGGATGCAGCTGTAGAGTTTGAAAAATTCCTTTCAAACGTTACCTTTGCAGATCCAAAGATTCCTTTGTTTAGCAATGTAACAGGAAAGCAAGCAACTACTGGTGCAGAAGTAAAGTCTTCTGCCGTACTTCATTTGACACATTCTGTTCTTTGGACAGATGAAGAAGCTGTTCTTGCAGACATCATAAAGAATGACGGAAATGAATGGACAGTTCTTGAACCTGGACCTGGAAAAGTTTTGACAGGACTTTGGGGACAGACAGCATTTGGAGCAACTCTTGCTGCTCTTCCTGTAAATACTGTAGATTCAATAAACTCTTTGTAAGGAATTATTATGTTATTAGCAAATAAAAAAGCACTTGTTACAGGTTCTTCACGTGGAATCGGACGTAAGATTGCAGAGGCTTTTCTGTGCGAAGGTGCAGAAGTATGGGGCATGTGTACTAAAGAGTCAGCAGGAAAGACTGAGCTTGAAGCTCTTGCCGCTGAGCACAATACTAAGTTTCATGAATTCTACGCTGATGCAGGCAACGCAGAAGTCCTTACGGCTCAGATAAAGGCTGTGCTTAAAGAATCTGGCGGATTTGATGTTCTTGTAAACAATGCTGGAATTACACGTGATACTTTGAGCTTCCGTATGAAAAAGGAAGACTGGGATTCTGTCATTGCAGTAAACCTTACATCTGCATTCTTGGTATGTCAGATTGTAAGCTTTGATATGATTCACCGTAAGGCTGGCTCAATAATCAACATGGCTTCCATTGTAGGAATTCATGGCGGAGCAGGACAGGTAAACTATTCTGCAAGTAAGGGCGGACTGATTGCATTCAGTAAGTCTCTTTCAAAGGAAGTTGGCAGCCGCGGAGTTCGCGTAAACTGCATTGCACCTGGTTTTATTGATACTGACATGACACAGGCTGTAAATGAAGAAATAAGAAAGACTTGGGTTGAGCAGATTCCTCTCAAGAGAGCAGGAAAGCCTGAGGATGTTGCAAATGCTGCACTTTTCCTTGCCAGCGATATGAGTACTTACGTTACTGGTCAGGTTATTGGTGTAGATGGCGGCATGGGCTGCTAAATTTTGATTAATAGAAGATAAATAGATAGGAGTTTTAATATGCGCAGAGTTGTTGTTACAGGAATGGGTTGTGTTTCTCCAGTAGGAAACAGTGTTGAAGAAACTTGGGCTGCTGTTATGGCCGGAAAGAGTGGAATTGCTCTTACAACTCACTATGACAATGCACCTTTCAAAGTAAAGTATGATGCAGAAGTAAAGAACTTTGAAGTTGAAAAATATATGGATCCAAAAAATGCACGCAAGATGGCACGCTTTTCTAAGTACGCCGTAGCTGCTGCAAAGATGGCTCTTGATGATGCTGGAATTACTGACAATAAAGAAATTCTTGATAACGCAGCTGTATTCCTTGGTGTAGGAATTGGTGGTTTTGAAATTACAGAAAGCAGTCTTGAAAGCTATGTTAAGTCTGAAAAGACTCGTATTCCTCCAATGACTGTTCCAATGCTCATTCCTAATGAGGCTGCTGCAAACATTGCAATTACATTCGGACTTCATAGTGCTGCTCATACTATTGCTACAGCATGTGCTTCTGGTACAGATGCAATTGGTGATGCACTTGATAATATCCGCTGCGGAAGAAGCGATGTTGTTCTTGCTGGTGGTGCAGAATCTACAACAAACGGATTCGCAAACCTTGGTTTTGAAGTTCTTCACGCACTGAGCTCTAAATGGGCAGACGATCCTACAAAAGCTAGCCGTCCTTTTGATAAGCAGCGTGATGGCTTTGTTATGGGTGAAGGCGGAACAATTCTTGTTCTTGAAGAATATGAGCATGCAAAGGCTCGTGGTGCAAAGATTTATGCAGAAATCGTAGGTTACGGAGCAACTTGTGATGCTTACCATCTTACAGCTCCTAATCCTGACGGAATCATGGGAGCTAGAGCTATGACTCTTGCAATGAAGGATGCTGGCGTAACTCCTAATGACATTCAGTATTACAACGCACACGGAACAAGTACTCACTTGAATGATTCTGGCGAAACTCAGATGCTTCACATGGCATTTGGTGAGGCTGCAAAGAAGCTTCACATTTCTTCTACAAAGAGTATGACAGGTCACTGTCTTGGTGATGCAGGTGCTCTTGAAGCTATGCTTACAATCAAGGCAATTCAGGATAACTTTGTTCCTCCTACAATCAACTTGGAAGAGCCTGATGTTGAAGGCGGATGTGACCTTGACTATACTCCAAACAAGGGTATTGAAGCATCTGTAAATGTTGCTATGAGCGGAAACTTCGGTTTCGGTGGTCATAACGGTATTCTTGTATTTAAGAAGGTTCAGTAATGGCAGTTACAACAGATATTGAATCATTGCTTCCACACAGAAAGCCTTTTCTGTTTGTAGACAGCATAGAAAGCTTTGATGATAACGGCTGTGTCTGTACAAGAAAATTTACCGAAGAAGATTTCTTCTTTAAGGGACATTTTCCAGAATATCCTGTAGTACCTGGCGTTATCCTTATTGAAACAATGGCACAGGGCGGTGGTGCTGCCCTTAGCTATCAGAAGAAGTTTGAAGAAGGAAGCCTGTTCTTCCTTGCAACTGTAGATAAGGTAAAATTTCGCCATCAGGTGCGTCCTGGCGACACTGTACGCATGGAAGTAACAAACCTGCGGGTTTCACCAAAGATGGTAAAGCAGGCTGGCAAGGCATTCGTTGGCGACACTTTGTGTGCCGAGGCTGAATGGATGTGTCTTGTAGGCAGTGCAGACGCTGTAAAATAGAGTAATTTACAAATAAAAAGGCTGGCTTTCTAACTGAAAAGTTTGAAGCCAGCCTTTTTTTATGGAGATGAGCGGACTCGAACCGCCTGCCTACAGATTGCGAACCTGTCGCTCTACCTGGTGAGCTACATCCCCTAAAATATTGCGTTTATATTTAATGTTGCACTATTTTCGGCTAGAATGCATATATTCGTGAGTAAAAAAATTCAGATATTGACCTTTTTTATAGAATTCTTCATAATAATGCATTATGAGTAGGAATCAAAGAAGGGATGAGCGTTTTGAATATTATGGATGTGTTACATCCGATGCAATCTGTGCCCTTCCTGGAAGGTTAGAAGACATTAGTTTAAGCGGATGCAAAGTCCGTTTCCCTGTTCCTGTTGCTATGGACATGGATAATGATTATACAGTAAATATTAAACTTTCCAATAATGAAACTGCTTCTACATTACCTGTATTGTGCCATCCTGAGTGGAACAGACAGGAAGATGGCCAGTCAGAAATTGGTTTCAGCTTCCTTCATTCTTTAAGCACACCTAAATTAGAATCTTATATAAGACATCTGCAGAAATCTTCAAGCGATAAAGACGATATTTACAGTTTGATTATTCAGACTAAACCTGTATTTTTACACTGCTAACATGAGTTTTAATGTTACAAATCTTTCAGGTAAGGCTTTTCTTGCGTTTCCTGAAATGAAGGAATTGCTTTTTTCAGAATTAAAAAACAGATTTGGCATAGATATTTATGCTCCAGAATATAAAAATGCTGTTGAATACGGTGATTTGCTGTACATTCCTGATTATTCAGAGGAAATTCCTTATTGGTGCCGTTCCTGCATGATGGAGCCTGTTCTTATTCATTTTGATTCCATAAAAGAAGCTGCTGGTGCTTTACGTGCAATGCAGCGTTCCTGGGCTCCGTATCAGTATACGTGTTTTAGGAGGGCTTCATTAATTCAGGATAATCTTCCTCGTGTAAACTTAAAGCCAAAGCCTTTTCCTTTTGAGATTCCTTCATCTCCGATTGGTTTATATACTCTTATTGATTCAAATACCATGATTGCATCTGCTTCTACTTCTAGCTGTCTTCCTGCTGGTCAGATTGTTTGGCAGGAAGATCATGAAAATCCTCCGAGCAGGGCATACCTTAAAGTGCAGGAAGCTCTTATTCTTGCAAAACACTTTTTTGGAGTTGAATTACCAGGAGAAGGGCAGCACTGTTTTGAAGCTGGAGCATGTCCTGGTGGATGGACATGGGTTCTTGCGGGGCTTGGCTCCAAGGTTTTTGCTGTTGATAGGGCAGAGCTGGCTCCGTCGCTTATGTCGAATCCGCTTGTAACCTTCCGTGCTCATGATGCCTTTACTTTTACTCCAGAAGAGCTGGGGCATTTTGACTGGGTTTTTAGTGATGTTATCTGTTACCCTGAAAGGCTTTTAAAATGGATTCACGTGTGGCTCGACAGCGGATATACTAAAAATATGATTTGCACAATAAAGATGCAGGGCGAAATAGACTGGCAGCTTGTCAGTGAGTTTGCTTCAATTCCAGACAGCAAGGTTGTGCATCTGAATTATAACAAACACGAACTGACATTCATTCACTGCGGTCGCTCTTAGCTTTCTGCTATATTAACTTAGCTTTCAGCTATGTTGACCTAGCCTTCCGTTATGTCCGTAAGTCTATAAGGGGTTGACTGGTAAACATAGTAGTTGAGCCAGTTTGAATAGAAAAGGTGTGCTGTGCTTCTCCAGGTAGAGTAGACTGGCTTTTTAGGGTCGTTATCTGTAAAATAGTTTTCAGGAATGTCTATTTCTAATCCTTTATATATATCACGATAATATTCATTTGCTAACGTTTCTGTGTCATATTCAAGATGTCCTGTCATGAAGATTGAACGGTTATCTGTTGATTTTGCTATTGTCATGCCAGAAATGACGGAATTTGCAAGTAATTTAAGTTTTGGGTGAGACTGTATGTCTGTAGGTTCTATTGTTGTATATCGTGATGTTGGAACTGGGAAAAAATCATCAAAGCCACGTAAAAGAGGGTCTTTAGGTTCGTTCAGCTTTGAATAGTACACGCCTGAAATTTTCTTTGGCAACAGGTGCTTTTGAATGCCGTACAGGTGATAAAGACCTGCCATTGCCCCCCAGCAGATATAAAGTGTACAGAATACGTTCTTTTTTGCATAATCCATTATTTTGCAAAGTTCTTCCCAGTAGTCAACTTCTTCAAAAGGCAACTGCTCTACCGGAGCTCCAGTAATTATCATGCCGTCAAATTTTTTATCGTATATTTCTTCAGAAGTGAGGTAAAAACGTTCAAGATGATCGGAAGATGTGTTTTTGGAAACATGTCCTGAAACTTGTACCAATGAAATATTTATCTGCAATGAAGTGTTTGAAAGCAGGCGTAAAAGTTGTGTCTCTGTTACTTCTTTTGTAGGCATAAGGTTTACTATTGCAATTTCAAGAGGACGGATATCCTGAGCAGCTGCTCTTGATGGTGTCATTACAAATATATTTTCTTTTTCAAGAGTTGTAAAAGCCGGTAAACTTGGATCTATTTTAATTGGCATGTAAAGCTCCTTTTGCTGGGAATACTGGGTATTGATTATAGCAAAATATATATAAATGTGCTATACTTTGGCAGTTATGAGCGGAAATAGAAAGACTGCAATAAAAAAACTAAAAAATCTTGTGTTGTCTCCTAAGCAGGATATTGAGGACTTCCGTAAGCATGTTGAAGAAAATTTTGCTACGGTTTTTCTGCCTAATAATGTTCATAGGGAAGAACTTAAGTTTGGTACAACAGAAAGTGATGTTTTTGTTCCTGAATTATCTTCTGCTGATAAAATCATTCTTTATGTACATGGAGGCTCATTTGCTGGCGGTTCAAGCAGTTCTTACTGTAATTTCTGTTCGTTGATAGCAAACACTACTGCCTGCCGTGTTATTTTTCCTAAGTTTAGGCTTCCGCCAACATATTCATTTCCTGCTTCAATAGATGATGTAACGTTTGTCTTTAGAAGTCTGTTGTTTTCTGAACGTAAGAATATTATTCTTGCTGCTGATGGAAGCGGTGCAAGCATTGCCATTGCTTTGCTTTTTAAGCTGTCTGCGGAAGAACGTCATAATATTTCTCATTTAGTGCTGTTTTCTCCCTGGCTTGATTTTACATCTGACTGTGAGCTTATAAAAAACAGAAAGCTTCATGATGAGATTCTAAGTGGTGCTAATTTGCACCGTGCGGTAGATTTATATACTTATGCTGCCAATTTTGCTAATCCTTTTGTTTCTCCGTTGAAGGCTGCGGATGATGATTTTTTCATGTTTCCACCTGTTTACATGCAGCTTGGCGAAAAGGAAATCCTTATACAGCAGGCAAGACAGTTTGAGGAAAAACTGAAAAGGGCAGGTGTGCCTGTGGAAGTTGATGTGTGGAAAAATATGATGTTTATGTTCCAGATGGCAAATGACTGTTTTACAGAATCTCATCTTGCATTGCAAAAACTCGCCGCTTACATTAATAAGCGAGATGAAGTGCTAGATATAGACATGATTGAAGAACGTAATAAAATTCTGCGTAAAAATGATATTCAGGTGGACTGATGATGGAACTGCTTTCTCCTGCTGGTAATGTTGACAAATTGCGCTACTGTTATACTTATGGAGCAGATGCTGCATACATAGGATTGAAAAACTTTTCTCTGCGTGTAAAAGCTGATAATTTCTATGAAGAAGAGTATAAAAAAGTTTGTGAGCTTAAAAAACAGTTCCCAGGAAAAAAACTTCATTGTGCTTTGAACATAGCTTTTCATAATGATGAGATAGATCGCCTTATTGAAAATATTCCATATTTTAAGCAGTATCCTATAGATGCCTTTATTGTGCAGGACTTGGGGATTGTTCCTATATTGCAGAAAAACTTTCCAGAAGCAGCCCTTCATGTTTCAACACAGGCAAGCTGCATGAACAGGGAAGCTGTAAAGATGTACAAGTCTTTGGGATTTAGTCGTGTTGTCATGGGGCGCGAGGCTTCGTTAAAAGAGATTGCAGAAATTAAAGACGCTGTGCCTGATATGGAAATAGAGTGCTTTGTGCACGGTGCTATGTGTATTGCTTATGCTGGTCGCTGTCTTATGAGTGCGTATCTTAACGGACGCAGTGCACAGGAAGGGTTCTGTTCTCATACGTGCCGTTGGGATTATGATGTTCTTGTAGATGGAAAATCTTTGCCAAAGAGTGTTGCAGAAAGCGGTGCTCTTTTGTTGAGGGAACATAAAAGACCTGATGAGTATTTCCCTGTGTATGAGGGAGATAATTTTACTGCTGTTCTTTCATCTAAAGATTTGTGCATGATTGATCATCTTGCAGATTTAAAGAAGGCTGGAGTAGATTCCCTTAAGATTGAGGGCCGCATGAAGAGCATTTATTATGTTGCCCTTATAACTCGTGCCTACCGCAAGGCTCTTGATGCCCTTGACGGTATTATATCCGAAGAGGAAGCTAAGCCGTTTGTAGATGAACTTTACAAAGTAAGTCACCGCCCTTATGCAACTGGTTTTTATTACAGTAAGGCGGATGCAGATGTTACCGTTAGCGGTGCAAGTGACAGTCCTTATGAGCTTGCGGCTGAAATAGGGCAGGAGCTTACAGATTGCGAACAGGTTGATGTATTTGCAAAAGCCGTGCGCTTAAAGAATATGCGCGATGCAGAATATGCCGCTTTGATTGAGCCGGCCCGCCGTGCTTATGATGAGCGGGTTAAAAATCAACCGGACAGATATCTTCCTCCTGTGCAGAAAAAAGACGGTTGGAAAATGTATCCGCTAAAAGCTTTGAACATGCTTGATGAATCTTCTGTGCTGGAAGTTGTTGCACCTGATATTGTTGCTCAGCCTGTCCCTCATGAAGATTATGAACTTGTAAATCCGAATACTGGTGAAGTGTATAGATGGTGCTGTGACGGGCATCCATGTGTTATGTATACACCTCTGACATTGACAAATGGAACACTCTTGCGTTCAAAAGATAAGGATTATGTAGAAGGAAAATTCCGCGACAGTGGAAGATAATAAAATAGGTTGATAAAAAAAGAGCTGTTCGGATTAGAATCCCGAACAGCTCTTTTTTATGGAGCGGAAAGGTTATTTTATGTTGATTCTTCCTTCTGTTCCCTTGTATTTTGAACTGAGGTTTCCGTTAAGAATTTCTGTAAGGTAGGTAATTAATACCTGATAGTCTGGCAATGCCTTGCTGATTAATACTTCATCACCCTTGAACATTGAAAATCCGTCTCCTCCTGAAAGAAGAAGGTAATCATGACTTGCAACAGTGTAGGTTTTTGCAGGATCAAGAGGAACCCAGTTGTTTCCTTCCTGTACCATTACATCCTGAACTCTTCTTGCGCCGCCAACTTTTGCAAACATGCCTTTATCATCTGTTACGATTGATGTTGGAATGCTTGTGTCTACAGTGAATTTCAAGCCTGATACATTCTGGAAACCGCCGTTTTCACCAACAGGCTTGCCATTTTCAGAAGCAATGCTCTGTGTATGGCGTACAGAAAACTCAAGGCAGTCAAGAATCTGCTGTCCTGTTGCCTTTACAGAGGTAAGCATGTTGCCAAAAGGATGTGTCTTGATAATGTTACCGTATGTAATGTCTCCTTCTGGAAGATCTGCACGGATGCCGCCTCCATTTACAAATGCAATGTCTGTTTTTGCGATTGTACGGTAAGCATCTGCAACAATGTTTCCAATAAGCGTTTCTCTGTTTCTTACAGCTCTTGAACCGTCTTCCCTTGAAATTTTCAATGCAATGTCTGAGTGAGCAACAACTTTGTCCAAATCTTTCTTATAAGCTGAAACAATTGCATTTATGTAATTCTGAGTGGCTTCATCTTTATTTTCATAGCTGTCAATGAGCTGTGATGAAAATTTTCCGTCTGTTGTAATTGTAAGCTTTCCGAAATTTGCAAATTTTGTACCTGTTGATGTAAGAAGAACTTCTTCACCATTCTTATTTTTTACGAACTGTTCTGGAATTACGCTGTGAGAATGTCCGTCGAGTACGGCATTAATGCCTGTTGTATTCTGAATTACAGCGATTGATGTGCTTCCTGATGCAGAAGGCTGGTCACCGAGGTGTGACATGAGGATTACATAGTCTGCACCCTGTTTTCTTGCTTTGTCTGCAAGTTTCTGTACAAGTTTATTCAGGCTTTTTCCATCATTGTTTGAAACAAAAGAGTATACGAACTTGTCGTTCTCCTGAAAGAAGGTTGGTGTAGAGGTTGTGATGCTGTCTGGTGTTGTAATGCCTATAAAAGCAACTTTCTTGTTGCCATATTCCTTTATGATATAAGGAACGGTGTCTTTTAAGAATGTTTCTTTTTTTCCTTTATAGGAGATGTTTCCTGCAAGCCACTGGAAATTTGATTTTTCAACCAGATATTTAAGCTGATCCATTCCGTAGTCAAATTCATGGTTACCGAATACACAGGCATCAAAACCTGTGTTATTCATGATATCAATGAGATATTCACCCTTTGAAATGGCTCCGATTACATCGCCCTGAATGATGTCCCCATTGTCTACTACTGCTACATAACTTGATTTGAGCATTTCCTGTTTATATGCAGAAAGTGATGCATATCCTAGTTTGCCGTCAATTGCGCAGTGTACGTCATTTGTGTACAGAACCGTAATTTCCTTGTCATTAGGTTCGTTTGTTTTTGCTGTCTTTGCAGCTTTTGCATTTACAGATGTCAGTACTGAAATTGCAAGCAGTGCTGTGGCTGTAAGAATTTTGTGAAATTTCATAATGTTCTCCATATTTAATGTCGTTTTGGCTTTGTAAATTTAAACCATTTTGGGGCTTTATAGTCAATATGCCATCCTCCATCATAAAAGCCATTATCGTTTGCGGTTGGGCATACAAATATGACTTTTGCCGGATTTGCGGTGTCATATTCAAAAATGTTTGAATTCCATGTTTCTTTGCTTGTATTAGTAGTGTATACGCCGTTTTGTTTTTCAAACGGTGTGTAAACCTGTATTTTGTATTTGCCAGGCTTTATGTTTATGTGCATTGCCATGCCACCATCAAGATAGTAGATGTTTTGATATGGATTTGCTACGTCTGGAATGCTTACCCATTCATAAGTTGCCTTTAGTTTTGTATAAGTTACATCTTCACCTGTTTCTGCATCTTCTACTTTTAGATAGCAGCGGACATCATTCATGTCTCCTGCATTTTCAGGGCGGTAGATTATGAGTTCCCATGGATTGTGATGGAGTGGTTCATCCTTCCTGTTCTGGGCATTCTGTGCATATAGTACTTGGAGGATGCTGAAAATCGAAAAAAAGACCTTTAATATGTGCTGTTTTTTCATGTATATATAATCGGTATAAATGCATTTTTTCTTTTATCTTTACATTAGGCAGGTTTTAGGTTTGCTTTTAGTTTACTTTTATTCTTTACAATGATATACTTTAAATATGCGCACAAGAAATACTGATACATTGCCACATGAAAAAGATAGCGATGCGGTAATGGAAATATGCACACTTCTTGCTGGAATTTCTGATGAAAATCTTATACATGACTTTTTCGGATGTCTTTTTACCTCGGCAGAATTAAAGGACTTTGCAAACCGTTGGCATCTTGTTAAGGAACTGGATGCTGGAACTACTCAGCGGGAAATTGCAAAAAAATATAATATGTCACTTTGTAATATTACAAGAGGTTCTCGAGAGCTTAAAAAGGAAAACTCTGCTTTCCGCAGGGTATTGGAAATTCTTAAAGAAAAGTCAGAAGAATAGTGCTGAAGATTTGTTTAAAAAATAAAGTCCTATACAGGTTTTCCGTTTGGAATATTCTGTATAGGACTTATTTTGTCTTATTTTATTTGTTTTTGTTTACAATTCTTGTTTCGTATTTTCCGCTTGCAATGTCAATATAGCGTACAAAGAGGGAAACTTTATTGTCTTCATTGAGGTTGTTCCATATTCTGTCGGTAAGTTCGTCAATTGAACCTGTTAAATCTACCAGAGTTGGTTCTCCTTCGTAGCTTGGAAGAGGATTTCCATCTTTCATGTATGTGTGGATGAATCTTCCTAAGCCTGCTCTTGGATTTTCATAGCTGAAAGTGTATCTGTTTGAAGAGCCTTCATTGCCGTCATCACTTTTCAGGATTGAAAGGCTGAAATCGTAATTTCCATTTTCAATGTGAAGGTCTGCTGAAATGCGTGGTGTAAAGTTTGGTCCGTCTGGTTCAAAGGTACGTGAGCGCAAAGACTGTTCAAAGGTAAGTCCTTTTGCAAGTCCGTCGTATACGGTGTCTGTCTGGTCTCCGTTAGTAACGATTGTATCGTTTCCAAGAACTCTTACCGGAGCGTAGATAATAAGGCTTGGGTCTTTCATTTTTGATGGATCAAAAGCCTGAGTGCGAATTCCTTCGCCTTCTGTTACAAAGACTCTGTTTCTGCTGTTTTCGCTTCTGCCCATTATAAAATATGCTGCAACTGCATATTTTCCATCCTGTGATTTTCCAATGATGATGCCGCGTCCCGGATATTCATTTCCTGCCAGTTCTTCTTTTAAAGACTGCTGTTTCATTATTCTGTCTCCTGTTTAGCCTGTTCTTGTTTGTGCGTTCATTCTAGCATAGAATGTTTCTTTGTGCTATAGTATGCTTATGGCTGATATTCTTGATTATATTGCATGGCGCGGTGATCTTGATTTTTCTCAAAGTCCTTTGAATGAAGTTGATGCTTTGATTTTTTCTCAGCTGAGTTATATAAATTTGAATGGAATTGCCACAGAGGCTTTTGATGATGGTGTTATTACGCTTGCTGACTGCTGTGAGAAATTCTTTTGTTCAACAGGTTATGAAGACCGCAGTAATGTGGGCATGCTTATAAATAAAAAGACTGTAGATTTGCTAAAGGCTTGCGGTGAGTCCAGACGCTTTGGAACAATGGTAGTGCGGGGCTATGTTGAAAAAATTGACTATGAAAACGAAGAGCAGTTTTGTGCTGTTACCTTTACCTTTGCAGGAAAGGGCTGTAAGACTTGGAGCTTTGTTACATACCGCGGTACTGATGATTCTATAGTCGGTTGGAAAGAAGATTTTAATCTTGGATATATGGATACTGTGCCTGCACAGAAAGATGCTGCCGCTTATCTTGAAACTGCTGCAAAATATTGTAAGGGTAGTCTGTTTGTGGGTGGGCATTCAAAAGGCGGAAATCTTGCCTTATATGCGGCTTCTAATGTTTGTGACAAAGTAAAAAAGAGAATTGTATGGATTTTTAATAATGACGGGCCTGGTTTTAAGAAAGAGTTTTTTGAGTCTGAAAATTATAAATCTATAGCGGAAAAAGAGCGTTCTTTTGTGCCTAGGCTTTCTGTAATTGGCATGCTTTTTTCTCATTCAGATTCTTTTACTACGGTTGAATGTGGTGATTGGAATATGCTTATGCAGCATGATCCTTTTACCTGGCATTTACTGGGAACTTCTTTTATTACCTGCTCGGAAACTGGCAGGCGAAGCCGGCTTGTTGACAGGGCTGTTAATGACTGGATTTCGGAGCTTTCGCTTGAAGAAAGAGAGCTGTTTATTGAAACTGTCTTTATGGTTTTAAATGATTCAAAGGCAAAGACAAATTCTGAACTTTCATCGAACCTTTTTGAGAGTGTGGGGCGCATGATGAAGTCGGCTTCAAAGCTTAGTCCTAAAACAAAGGAAGCTGTGTCTAAGACGGTTCAGTTGCTTGTAAAATCCTTAATAGAAGCGAATTTTAATATAAACTAGAAAATAGCTATTTCTATTTTTCAATAACTGTGTTATATTTAAAAAATGGCAGAAACTACAATTATAACCAGTAGTCCTGTTGGAAAGCAGCTTGATAATATTGCACGCTTTCAGCAGGCTTCTTATCTTGTTTTTAATAAAAAGAAAATTGAACTTGTTGCAAAGATTACAATAGGTCGTGAAGGTGATAATGACATTATAATTGACAGCAAGCTTGCAAGTCGTCACCACTGTATCATTCAGAAAATTAAGGATGCTTATTTCTTGAAGGATGAAGGCAGTACTAATGGAACTTTCCTGAATGACAGAAGAATTCCTCCTGATAAGTTTGTTAAGCTGAATGTGGGAGATAAAGTAACGGTAGGTTCTTCTGATATTGTAATGGCATAAAAATGCTTACAGAAGAACAATGTGAAGGTCTAAGGCTGAGAATTCAGTCTTACCGTGACTGTTGCAGACTTCCTTCTGAAGAAGAACTTGTTTCTCTTCTTGACAGGACTGTATCTACTCTTGAAAACGAATCTTCTTCATATAGGGCAAAGGCAACTGATGGTTCTGCAGGGGGCTTGCTTGATTTTTCATACGACAATCTCCCTGTTGTTATTGTTCCTGATCTTCATGGTCGGCCAGACTTTCTCATTCAGTTGATGCAATGCTCTTTTGAAGGAGAATCTTTGCTTTCTGCTCTTGCAAAAGGAAAACTGTACGTGGTGTGTGTGGGCGATGGTGTTCATACTGAATCTCCTGTAGAATCGCGTGACAGATGGATCTGTTCCTATAAGGAATGGGTTGAAAACGGTAATATAAACTGTGAGCCTATGCAGCAGGAAATGATGGACTGCTTTTCAACTATGATGGCAGTCATGGAGTTAAAAAACGCTTTCCCTGAACATTTTCATTTCTTAAAAGGAAATCATGAAAATATTTTGAATAAAGAAGGTGGGGGTGACCACCCATTTAGAAAATATGCTCTTGAAGGTTCTATGGTAAAGGAATTTGTTGATGAGCTGTATGGAGATGTTGTTCTGCATCTTATAAACTGTTTCGAAACAAATCTTCCTATTGTTGCTTTATTCCGTGATTTTGGTATTAGTCATGCGGAGCCTTTCAGACCATATACCCGTAATGAAATTGTAAATTATCATGATAACGGCGATTTAATCCTTGATTTTACTTGGACTGCAAATGATCAGGCTGAAGAAAACAGTTCTGCCCGTCAGTTCTCTATTTTGAGTGGTAAGGAAGATGACGGAACTTCTTTGTGGTTTGGTGGGCATCGTCCAGTTGATGGTACTTATAATTTAAGACAAAACGGCCGTTACATTCAGATTCACAATCCTATGGAAATGAATATTGCTGTTGTTTGTTCTGCAGAGAGTTTTAATCCTGATGAAGATATAATATCTGTATGATTTTGACAGTCTGATATTATAGAAAAACTTAACGAGGTGGGAAAATTATGGCTGTGACCCCTAAAAATGAAAAGACTGGAAAGGAGTTGGTGCGTCCTGCTGCAAAACCGGCAGTTGTTAAACCTGTTGTAAAGGCTGTTCAAAAGCCTGCTGTAAAACCTGGTGAAAAAGTAATTCAGCGTCCTGTAGCTGCAAAACCTGTTTCTGCTCAAAAAACAGTTCAGAAGACTGTTCTGAAAACAATTCAGAAACCTGTATCTCATGCCGTTTCCAAACCTGAAATGATTGGAAAATATAAGATTAAAACTAAGATTGCACAGGGGGGCATGGGATCTGTGTATCTTGCAGAACATCCTTCATTGAAAAGGGATGTAATCATTAAAAAGCTTATAATAAAACGTAGCGGTGCTCATATACGCGACAGATTTAAACGTGAGGCTCAAATTCTTACGGATTTAACATCTCTTCATATTGTGCGCATGTTTGACTATTTTACAGAAGGCAATTCTGACTATATTGTGCTTGAATATGTAGATGGAATGTCTTTGGATAAGCTTTTGGAAAAACAGTTTTCACTTCCAACTCCTCTTGCCATGATGATTCTTCTTGAAGCCTGTAAGGGACTCAAGAGCGCACATGATAACGGAATTATTCATAGAGATATTAAGCCTGCAAATATTCTTATTTCAAAACGGCACGAAATTAAGCTTGCTGACTTTGGTATTGCTGGTGCAGAAAAAGAAAAAGATTTTGATGTTAAGCCTACTGCTTCTGATGCTACAATAATTGCTTCGGAGGCTGCTTCTGGAATTACACAGGTGGGGTCTGTTTTGGGAACTCCTGCATACATGTCTCCTGAACAGCTTGCGGATTCCAGTTCTGTAGATAAGAGAACTGATATCTATTCTATGGGAGTCATGCTTTATCAGATGGTAACGGGGGACAAGCCTTTTTCTGGGGATATGTCAAAAGACACGATTGAAAAGATTACCCGAGGTAAGTATATTTCCCCAAGACGCATAAATCCAAAACTGCCTAAAGCTGTTTGCCATCTTATAAAAAAGATGATGATGTCGGACAGGATGAGACGCTACCAAAGTATTGAACCTGTAATAAAGGTTATAAAGAAGTATCTGCGTCAATTTAAGGAAGAAACTCTATATGACATGTGGGAGGCTCTTGAAGTTTCTGTAAGCTCAAATAAATTAACAGAGTTTCCAGCTTGTGAACCTAAATTTAAACGTCTTAAGATGATAATTGCTGCTGCTGTGATTGCGGCATTCTTATGTATTGCTGGATATAAAGGATTGTTTTACTGGCTTAGTCCCTGGCATGAAAGTGTAAATCTTGTCTTGGAAATTCCTGCACACAACAAGGGGGCGACTGGTACTTATGTTTCAGATTTGCCAGCTAAAGCCTTCTTCTTTGAAAATGATGGTAAGGATATTCCTGAGGTAAAAGGAATTAACGGTAGTGCTGTTTTTGTTCAGTCAAAAGAAAATGTAGAAGAGGATTCTTGCATAAAGCTTTATTCAAAAACAGTTTTCTTGCGTCCTGGTGATTATCGCATAAAGGTTGCAGAAGGTCCGTTCCTCTGGTGGAAAAGTATTACTGTTACTAAGAATATGGAGCCTATTGTTATTGACTACTTAAAGAATGAACAGCGTACATTTAAAGTTCAAGGTATTGCTTTGGATTATGATACAGGGGAAGATATTACTGATAAAACTCAGTTTCAGGTTAACGCTAACGGAAAATGGGTTTCCATTCAGAATGTAAAGGACAGTGTTCTTTCTTCTGGAAAGATTATACATTTTAAGGCTGTAGCTGATGGTTATGAAGAAGAAGAGTTTGGTCTTTCTATTGACTGGTATCAGGATTCTGTTTTCATAAATGCCAGTCTGCATAAATTAAAGGTTGAATAGTTAATGACTATATTTTTCATGACAACGCAAGAAGTGCTTTGCAATAAAATTGCAGAGCGACTTTCTTGTGAATATAAACATTCTGTAATGGTGTTTACAAATCCACGGCAGTGTTACAGGACTGTTGTTGAAAGTGGTATTTCAAATGTAGATTTGATTGCCTGTGATTATATGATATTTGATATGGAAGAAATAAATCCTTTTGAAATAATGTCTCTGCATAACTGTGTTGTTCCGTTCTTTTTTTATAACACTCCGTATGCAGATCGTTCTGATAGGGTTTCTTTCTGGTTGAATAAAATTCAAAAGCGCATAAAAAAATCCCTGTCTTCCAGGGATTCTATTTCTGATTATGTTAATCCGAATATAAGGGAAGTTTTAACACAGATAGATTGTATTATTTCTTCGCCTGAAATAAGTCCGTATGTTCGTCTTATTAATGAAGTTCCTGATTTTCCAGAGACAAAATTAACTGATTTTAGGCAGAGAAATCATATTCAAGATTCTAGATTTAAGGTTCTGTCTTATTTGTTTTCGCATAAAGATCAGGAAATTTCTGAAGAAGATTTATGTCTATATGTATGGAAGGAATTTTCTCCGAAACGGATTAGAGTTTTGTATTCTTATATATGTGAGTTGCGGAAAATATGCCGTCAGGATCTAACGCTCCGTATGGCAATTTCCCGCCCAAGCAAGCAATGTTACTGCCTTACAGTAATGTCGTAATCTTTTTTATAAAGCCAGTTGTATTTTGCATCAAGATTTCTTAATGAACTTATGTCAAATACTGCTGTGCATGGAGGCTCATTAAAAGGTACGGTTCGTGCTATGAAAGTTGTTGCATATTTAAGTTTTTCGAGCAGTTCTGTAGTGTCTCCATCATAAAATGAAGCTTTTTCATCCGATGAAAGTACCCATTCTTCTGTTCGGGCTTTTTCATCGTCAATACGGTATGTAACAAGGCAGGAACCTTCATTGAGGAATTCCTTCCAGTTGATGTATATGTCTGGGGCAGTGCCTTCTTTTTTACGTATTACAAGTGATATGTTGTCTACGTATTCATTGACTTTCTGAGGTGCATTAAAGACAATATATAAAACCTTTTTATCATCCATTGGGTCGGTACGTTCTGATGTAAATGGTTTTGATGATGTTGTCTTTATAGGATTCTTTTCCATTTCCTTGATGGAATTTTCAATGTCTGCAAGAATGTCATCTTTTGAATCAAATGAATAGAGGGTTACAGGAACTGTGGGTTCGCTTGCACTTCCTGAGTATACAATTTCACGTTTTGTACGTAACAAAGGATGATTGTATTTTATGTCGTCATTTTTGTCTTCATAGAACGAATCTTTTTGAACCCAGTTTTTATTACTGTCATAATTATATTTGTAGATGTATGTTGTTGACGAGGTTGTTTCTTTTATACAGTCACCATTTTTATTCAGCTCATAAGATTCATCATTTGTCTTTTTGTTGTTTAGATAATAGGTGCGTCTGTTTCTGGAAGCTGTATCTTTTTCCATGATTATTGAAGAAAGTTTCCCATCGTCATAATAGTAATAATATACAGTTCCTTCCTGTGCCTGAGTTTTTTTTGCATCTTTTCGCAGATCACCGCTATAGGCATAACCTGTTGTTTTTTTAGTTTTAGCTATGCTTCCATCTGGATTATATGCATATTCAAATGACACTATTCCGTCATCCTCTTTTTCAATAGAAAATGAACTTGATTTTACTTTTTCTCCATCTGTAATGGAGTATATATCATAACCTGAATAATCTGAATTATATTCATACGTCTTATCTAAATTGACTTTCTGAGTTTTTAAAGATGATGACATCATGAGTCCGTCTGAATTGAACGTTACTTTTTCATACAGATATGGATTGCCTTCGTCATTGTACTGAATCATTACAAAACTGTTATTCTGCCAGTTATAAAACTTTACGGTTTTGCGTTGAGTTGGAAGTTCTTCCAGTTTTCCGTTTTTGTCTATTATTGTATAGATTGTTTCCGTAATCATTACAGGCTTTGCCTTTATGTCCTGATAGGTATCTTTTATTGTAGGCAGTCTGTCAAAAGCAGACATAGTACCGATACTTATTAGACTTACTACGGAAAATGTAAGTAACTGTTTTAATGAAAGACTCATGATTTATCTCCGTATTTTAATTTTGTGATATGCCTACTTTTGAAACCGGAATTTCGTATGAATACGATAACGGTATGTTAGGTGCATATTTTAAATCCGTGAAGGAAAGTCCGCTTGAAAGTGAAAATACAAGATTTGAACCTGTCTTATTTAAAATCTGGGCAATGAAAGAAGCTGCTGTAGCTGTGTTTATTGAGGCTTTTAATGGTACTGTTCCACTGCTTGCAGAAATTGAGGAATTTGCAACTGGTTTAACGTCTATTAAAGAGCCTGAGGTTGTATTAATTGAACAGTTATTTACAAGAAAATTCCATGCAGCAGAACCTGAATTCTTTACATTCAAGTTCATGAGTAAATCTATGTTAAGGTCTAGTTTTTTTAAGTCGTTTTCGTTGACATTTTTACCTTGCATAAGGGCTGTGGCAAGATTTACAGCTTGTACTGCATTCATTCCACTATTAATAAATGCGTTCTTTAATGTTTCAAAAGATGGCAGATTTATTTTTACGTCAGAAAGTGAAAAAGATGGCTTGAATACAGGTACATCAAAGCTTTTATTAAATGGCAGTGTAAGACTCTGGTTTTCAAGTAATGGTACTGCACTTAAATCAAGAGAGGCTTTTCCATCAATAGAGAATGGAAGTGCTGTTTTTCCAGATATACTTTTTGCAAGATTAAGTATTGAATCATAAGGAATTTTAAATGTAAGTGCGTTTGTTTTTGTTCCCATTGCAGCAACACTTACGCCTTGTGATGTTGCCAACTTTGTAAAAGAATTTCCATTACAAAGAATGTTTGCGGCAACTTCCTTAATGGAAAATGCTACAGGATAGGGATTTGTAATTGAATAATTACAGTTAAAGGTTATTCCTTCTAAATCAAGAGATTTTATGCCTACAGATTCAAGAGAAAGCGTTGGTGTTCCAATGATTTCTTTTACGGTCTGGCAGGAAACTACTGTAAAAGCAAGGATTGATGCTGCAACACCTGCAAGAATATGTGTTTTTTTCATATAATAACGCTCCAAAAAGTTATTTAAACTATTTTAACCGTTATTTGAAATGAAAACAATAGAAAAATGACTGCCAGATAAAAAATCTGGCAGTCATATAATGAGTCGTAAGTTTTGATTATTGGTTACTTAGTATAATTGATCTGCAAATGCGAGAATCTGTTTTTCTGTAAGTCCCTTCTTAGATGTGATTGCATAAGTATATGGACCGTCAACCCATGTTGCAACATGGTAATTGTCTACTTCACCACGGAGTTCAACACGCTTACTTTCTACCTTATTCATGTTTGCTGCCATGTTTTTTGTAATAAGATATTTTGTCATGTCTCCACTGATGTCATCGCTTCCTTTTGCCTTGCGAAGCCGTACTTCATCACCTGTAACTGTTGTTGTAGTTGTTGTTGAACTGTTTGCATTGTTATTTACAGTTGAGCTTGAGCCTTCTTTTGCAACTTTATCGATATAAGAAGCAGAATTTTCTGTTGTGTAGATGATTTCAATCATTTCGTTAGGAATAGCTCTTGAAATCTTTTTTGTGTAGCTGAAAGGAAGTGTTGATGGAATACTTAACTTGAAACCTGCTGAAGCTTCTGCTTTTTCCTGAGAGTCATAATCTACATAAGGATTAGGCCTTTTTGCTGAAGTAGAACTTGTTGTTTTTTCAGAAGCTTCTGTTTTTGCTGCTGTTGATTTAGATGCCCTTGATTTTTTTGTAGAGGCACAACCAGAAAAAGCAACTGCAATTGCAGCTGCGGCAATTACTAAAATTAAGATTTTCTTCATAATAGGATTAAAATAAAACATTTATTGAATCAAGTCAATAAATGTCTGTTATAAAACATTGACGGCTATTTCTTTTAGCAGTAAAATGTTTTATTAGGTAAAATTATATTGTCCTTGCTTTATTGTCTTTCTTAGGAGTTTTTATGAAGATTTCTGCAAAATTAAGTATGCTTACTGGTATTTCAATATTGTTTTGTTCTATTGCAGTGTGTTCCATTTCAATTTCTTTTTTTAATAAAGGCTTCTTAAAGACCATATCTGAAAATTTGGATTCAAGTTCTATAGGTGCAAAACGTTATATTGAGGAACGATGGAATTCCCTTGAATACAGTGTACAGAGTTATGCACAGCGTTCTGATGTAATAAATTTATTACGCACTGGTCAGAATTCCCGTCTTGATGATTTACTTGAAGCAGATCCTCAGATGGATGAATTCGATGCATTTTTTATTACAAGAGCAAATGCCCTTGCGGTTGCAGGCTCTTGTTCTACAGATGCAAGTTCCCTTTCTTGTATTCAGACTTCACTCAAGGGAAAAAATGCAAAAACTATAGAACCTGCACCAGCCTCTGGTAGTTCCTGTATTCTTTTTGCATCGGCTCCTGTTGTTTACAATGATAAAATCATAGGAACTGTTGTTGCTGGATATGATATGGAGTCTGAGCTTTTTGTTAATTACATCAAAGAATGTTTTGGACTTGAATGTGAAGTTATTCTTGACGGCGTTCGCATTTCTTCTACACTACGTTCTGACAGCGGGGCTTCTCTTGCTGGCTCTGCAATTGAAGACGGTAGTGTTTTGACTAATGTTGCAAATGGGGAAATATATCCTACAGAGGCTTTAATAAATGACATTTTGTATCAGTGTTGTTATATTCCTCTTGTAGATGATACTGGTGAAATTGATACAATGATTTTTATTGCAAAAAGTAAGGAACTGATTGCTAAAACTAAGAAAGATGCTCTTGTTGTTGTTGTCCCTTGTCTTATAGGTCTTTGCCTTGTATTTATACTTATTGTCATAATTACAATCAATTCAACTGTAAAGCCTTTGCTGAAAGTTAAGAATTCTTTTGCTGATATTTCTACAGGAAATGCAGACCTTACAAAACGTATTGCTGTTTCTTCAGAAGATGAAATTGGCGATGTTGTCATTGGTTTTAACCGTTTTTCTGGTAAATTGCAGTCTATAATTTCTGATGTAAAAAAATCAAAGGCTGAGCTTACGGATCAGGGCGGTAGTATGGAGCATATTACAGGTGTTACTTCTGGTGCAATTATGGACATCATTAATATGATGGATGTAATTCAGGAGCAGATTTCTAACCAGGGAAACAGTGTTAATCAAACAGCTGGTGCTGTTAATCAAATTTCATCAAATATTAATTCTTTGAATTCAATGATAAAAGGACAGGCTGCAAGTGTTGAAGAAGCTTCTGTTGCTGTAGAACAAATGATAGGTAATATTTCTTCTGTTAATAGTTCTGTAGAAAAGATGGCAGCATCGTTTTCTGAATTGCAGGAAAACACACAAATTGGCGTTTCTAAACAGTTGTCTGTAAACTCAAGGTTGCAGGAGATTGAAACTCAGTCTAAGACTTTGGGTGACGCAAATAAAGCTATTGCTAGCATTGCCAGTCAGACTAATCTTCTTGCTATGAATGCTGCCATTGAAGCTGCTCATGCAGGTGAAGCGGGACGTGGATTTTCTGTTGTAGCAGATGAAATTCGTAAGCTGTCTGAAACTTCATCGGCACAATCAAAAAGAATTGGACAAGAGCTTTCTAAGATCAGGGCTTCTATTAATGATGTTGTAAATGCTTCTCAGGAGTCTTCTTCTGCTTTGTCTGCCGTGTCGGATAAGATAAGGGATACAGATCAGCTTGTTTTGCAAATTCGCTCTGCTATGGATGAACAGAATTCTGGTTCAAGGAAGATTAGTGAGTCTTTGCGTAATATGAATGACAGTACTCAGGAAGTTCAGAGTGCATCTATAGAGATGGCGGAGGGCAATAAACTTATTCTTACTGAAATAAGTAACCTGCAGTCTGCAACGGCTTCCATGAAAGAGAGCATGGAAAGCATGTCTTCCGGTACGACAAAAATTGCTGATGCAG
>CAMVEQ010000041.1:0-23440 GCA_947166545.1 uncultured Treponema sp.
CTGTGCTCATAGCAGCCGACTTCTGTATTATCGGCACTTGGACAGCAGTCCAGCTATTACGGATATTACATGCCGTTTACAGAGTCAAAAAAACTTGCCCGTCTGGATGTTGAAAGCACTTTGCATTTTTCTAAAGATGAAGAACTTCCTGTTATAGATGGAGCAACGGCACTATTTCCTGTTTATTGTTCTTTCGTAGAAGCCGTTTATCCTTCTGACTGTGAAATTAAAAACTACGTAAACTTTAATACGACAAAAGAAGCCTATCAAAAATTAATAGATGGCGAAAATGATATTATTTTTGTGGCAAAACCGTCTAAGGCTCAGCTTGAATCTGCAAAAGAAGCTGGTATTGAATTCAACATGTATCCTATTGGATACGAAGCTTTTGTCTTTATTGTAAATAAAAAGAACCCCGTAAAAACGCTTACCGTTCAGCAGATAAAAGACGTCTATACTGGTAAAATTACCAACTGGAAAGATTTGGGCGGAAAAAATCTCCCTATAAGACCTTTCCAAAGGGACGAAAACAGCGGAAGTCAGACAGCTTTTGTTTCTTTAATGGGTAAGGAGGTTGATTTACTTTCTCCTGAAACTCATAAAGTGTTTGGAATGGATGGACTGGTAGATGTTGTTTCTGATTATCAAAATCATGCCAATGCAATAGGGTATTCTTTCAGGTATTATATAGAAAGCATGGAAGATAGCAGAAACTTAAAAATTCTGCATTTGAATGGCCTTGAAGCAACTTGCGAGAATATTAGGAATAAATCGTACCCAATTACTGATAATTTTTACGCAATAACTGTAAAAGGCAAAGAATCTGAAAACACAAAGAAATTCATAGACTGGATATTGTCAGAGCAGGGGCAGGAACTTATTGAAAAAGTTGGTTATGTGCCTTTGTCTTGATGGGGCATTGCTAAACTGATGTTAACTTATTAAAATGACGGCATGGATATTCATGCCAGATTTACGCAGTCTGTTATTACCGCAATGCGAAGGGATGTAAAAGAGGCTGACGGAAATGAAGTCTTTTGGGCGGGAACAATAAATTCCGCTGGACTTGTCACTGATGTAAAAGCCGGTTCTCGTGGTAATATAGATTCTGTAATTATAAATTCCAACATGGCTCGTGAAGGGCATGTTCTTATTCATAATCATCCGTCTGGAAATATTCATCCTAGTCAGGCTGACCAGAATGTGGCTGCAAATGCCAATGATACCTCTTTGGGTTTTTATATTGTTAATAATGACATTACTGATGTTTATGTTGTAATGGAGCCTATAAAACCCAAGGTTCTGGAAAAGCTGGAACAGGACTCCCTTGCACTTTGCCTTTCTTCTGGCGGACCTCTTTCTAAGATTTATGATCAGTATGAAGAGCGTCCAAGTCAGATTGCTTTGCTGAAAAATATTGCGGATGCCTTTAATAAAAGCAAAATAGCAGTTTTTGAAGCTGGTACTGGTGTAGGAAAAAGTTATGCGTATCTTATTCCGTCAATGATGTGGGCTGTAAAAAATAAGGAACGTGTTATTGTTTCCACTGGTACAATCAACTTGCAGCAGCAACTAATAGAAAAAGACATTCCCGCTGCAGAAAAAATTCTTGGCATAAATGTAAAATCTATATTATTAAAGGGCAGGCAGAATTATGTGTGCCTTAGAAGACTTGCAGAAGCTGGTAATGAACGTGATTTGTTCAGTGACGATACTGAGGTGTTTGATACTCTTGCGGATTGGGCAAAAACTAGCGAAACTGGCAGCAAAAGCGATCTTTCTTTTGTTCCTGCAGATAGTGTGTGGTCTAAAATAAACAGCGAAAGTGATGCCTGTATGGGAATGAGGTGTCAGTACCGAGAGCAGTGTTTTGTAATGAAAGTGCGTAAGGAAGCTGCGGATGCAAATATAATTGTTGTAAACCATCATCTTTTGTTTGCGGACATAGAAAGCCGTATGAATGGTGTGGGCTATTCTGATGCTGCCGTTCTTCCTCCTTACCGACATATTGTTTTTGATGAAGCTCATGGAATAGAAGACAGTGCAACAAGTTTTTTCAGTGAAAGCATTAACAGGTTTAAGCTCATAAAGCAATTGAATTTGCTCTACAGGGCTTCTCGAAATTCCATTGCAGGTTTTCTTGTTCAGGTGTCTGTTGTTGTGCGTTCTGATGATTTCTTACAGAAATGTGCTTCTTCCGTGAATGAAATAAAATCCTGCATGCTGGAACTTGATGAAGCGGCTCTTTCTGTTCTGGAAACTGAAACTTCTGCCCGTATCAATGAATCTTCGGCTTCGGGCTTTGAGAATGTTTTTGGATGCATGAAAAAGCTTTGCTCTGCCTTACAGGAATTTACAGGTCTTGTAAGGGATGTAATGGAGTCTCTTGATGATGATGACAAGGAACTTCCTGCGGTTTGGGAATCAAAGACGGTAATCCGACGACTTGAAGATTTTATGCAGTTGTGTAAGTCCTTTTCTGAATGGGATGAACAGGATGAGATGGTTTTTTATTTACAGAAAAAAAAGCTTGCCCCAAAGAAAGCTGGTGACGATTTTGTTCTGTTTGTTGAGTTTACAAAAACACCTCTTGATGTTGCCCCTTTAATGAATCAGGGGGTGTTTGAACCTATGAATTCTGTTGTATGTACCAGTGCTACTTTAAGGACTGGTAATAATTTTGGGTATTGGATGCGTCGTACGGGGATTTCTTTTGTTGAAGAGTCTCGTGTGGCTCAACAGGAATTTGACTCTCCATTTCCTTATGGTTCTAATGTTATTTTTGCTGTTCCCAGTGATGCTCCTTTACCAGATAATGGCTTTGAGTTTCAGCAGTATGTGGAAGAAACTGTGCCCGCTTTAATAAATGCAGCTGGCGGCAGAACTCTGGTTCTTTTTACTTCGTATGACAGTTTGCGACATGCCTATTCAACTTCCAGATCATTACTCGAAAATTCTGGTTTTACGGTTTTGAAGCAGGGTGATGATGACAGGTTCAGGCTGTTGGAACGTTTTAAGACTGACTGTACGAGTGTTCTTTTTGCAACGGATAGTTTTTGGGAAGGCGTTGATGTTCCAGGGGAAAGTCTTAGTCAGGTAATTATTGTAAAGCTGCCTTTTGCAGTTCCTAATGATCCTGTGTTTGCGGCACGTAGCGAGGCTATAGAAAAACGAGGTGGTTCTTCTTTTATGGAACTGAGTGTGCCTCAAGCTGTAATAAAATTCAGACAGGGCTTTGGGCGGTTGATACGTCGAGGTGATGATAGAGGCGTTATTGTTGTTCTTGACAGGCGTATTGTAGAAAAACGTTATGGAAAGATTTTTACGGAAAGTGTTCCAAAGACGCGCAGAATGTATAATCCCTTGCGTGACATAATTCATGCGGAAAAACAGTTCTTTTTTAGTGGACATTAAGATTTTTCTTCGTTATACTTTTTCCATTATGTTGAGTTTTTTTAGCCTTGTTCTTTTATTGAGTGCAATTGCTTTTCCTACTTTTATGCTTACGCTGACATATCCGTTCAGCCACAAAGCAGCTTTGTTCTGGTCCAATTATATTACTACCAGAACAGACAGGCTCTTTTTTGCAATCCTAAAGCTGTACAGGCATTTTGAACTGCAGGGTGATGTGGAAAGCAAGAAAGATTTGCCAGAACAGTTTCTTGTTGTTTCAAATCATCAGAGTCTTATAGACATTGTTGTTTATCTTCGTTACTTTGCAGGCAAGAAAGTCCGTTTTGTTGCAAAGGATTCTTTAAATGATGTTCCTATGGTTGGTAAGATGCTTCGCAGTCAGAAGCATTGCATGATTCCGCGTAAAGGAAGTGCTGCTGTTGCCATGAAGACTCTGAAAGATTTTGGTGAGCGGGTAAGTGCTGATTCTTCAATTATACCTGTAATATATCCTGAAGGAACAAGAAGCAAGGATGGTCAGTTGGGAAAATTTTATTCGGCTGGATTCAGACGTTTGGAACAGACTGTAAACTTGCCTGTTGCGGTTTGTGCTTTGGACGGTGGATGGAAGCTTTCTAATTTGACTAGAATATTAAGCGGATTTAAGAAAGGTTCGTACAAAGTAAAAGTTCTTAAAGTATATGATGCTCCTAAAGATAAAGAGCAGGAAAAGAAAATACTTGAAGAAGCTTATGAGTTGATAAATAATCAGCTTATTGAATGGCGTAAATGATAAAGATATTCAATATCTTGACAAGTTTTATCTAAATTGTGTATATTCTTATAAGAATATCGATATTTTTTTGGAGGATAGTCATGGCAGGAGCCAGTAAGAACTCTCGTACTACAGTTGCAACACAGAAGTTTATCCACGAAAACTGTGGCGGTGAAATTATTATGAAGACTCTTTTTGAAAAGGGTAAGCTTAAGAACATCGCTGAGTGCCAGAAGTGTAAGCGTGTAGAACGCAGACCAAAAGACTTTAAATGAGTCTTTTAAGATTTCAAATAAGTATTTGAACATACAGTTTCAATTGCAATTGAAAGGGCTTTTACTTTATGTGAAAGCTCTTTTTTTATTGCATAAATAAATGCAATGTAAGCATTTATATACTTGACTATTATTTTTCTATTGTATAGAATACTAACCAGTTTTTAGTTTTGTTTGGGGGTAATCCTTTGTCAGTAAAGAAAACATCTGCAGAAAAAAGACACGAAGAAAGCGAAGTACGCCGTCTTCATAATAAAGCTGTAAAGTCTCGTTGTCACACAAGTGCTAGAAAATTTGTAGAAGCTGTTCAGAAGAAAGATCAGTCTCTTGCTCAGGAAGCACTTAAGGCTTTGCAGTCTGAACTTGATAACGCATATCGTAAGGGCGTTATGAAGCGCAATGCAGCTTCTCGCAAGAAGAGCCGCATGACAAGACTGTACAATATTACTTTTGCTGCAGCAAAATAAGGAAATTGGATGTCGGATTATCCGGCATCCAGGCCTTTTTTCTTTTCAAATTTTGTCGAGGTGGTGTATATGGCTGGAAAAAAGATTACAAAATATGATTTAGTTGAAGCTGTATATCAGAATACAAAATGTGAAAAGCGTGTTGTTCAGGATGTTGTTGAAAGTCTTCTTATTCAGCTCAAGGAATCGTTGAAAGAGGGAAACACTATTGAACTCCGCGGTTTTGGAACATTTGAGCCTCGTTTAAGGAAAGGTCGTGTAAAAGCGAGAAATCCAAAGACTGGAGAGCAACTTTCTGTCGCTCCTCATTATGTGGCTGCATTCCGCTCGGGACAGGAATTAAAAAAGTCTCTTTGGAATCTTCCATTGCAGGAATCTTCGGAAGAAACTTCTACTTGACATGCTTGTTCTTGTTCAAATGGCATTGACTTTGATGGGGGTAATGCTGTTTATATGTTCTCATCCTGGTATTGTATTTAAAAATGGATTTTTTCTGTTTGGTTATATTGCCTTAGTACCTGTTTTTATTCTCATAAAAAAATCAACGGTTAAATTATTATTTCTTTGGGGATTCCTTTACGGACTTTTTTGTTATTCTCTTTTTGCTTTTTGGCTTTTTAATTATTCGCCTGTACTGTTTATAAGTGCTGTTTTATTATATGCCGTAATTCTTAGTTTTGTTTTTGTTGTCATGAAAGTGTGCAGCAGAAATTCTTCGTATGAAATGTATATTATGGCTTTGATTTGGTGCATTTATGAATATCTCAAAACGCTTGGACCTTTGGGCTTTAGTTATGGAATTATGGGGTATTCTCAATGGAAGAACTCTCTTATGCTCTCTTTGTCTTCTTTTTGTGGTGTGTGGGGAACTTCTTTTGTATGTGCCTTTTTAGCAGCTTTAATTGCATCTGCGTGTATTGACTACAAGCAGATAAAAAAACATCTTGTAAAGTATATTATTTCTGCATCTGTAATTTTTGTTTTTTTTGCAGGAATTGCTGTATATCATTTATTAGAAAAAGAATGTGAATCTAAGACTGTCAGAGTGATGTCGGTTCAGAATAATACGGATTCCAATAAAAATGGAATTGATGTCTATAAAAAGGATATTCGAACTCTTGCGTCTCTGACAGAGGAGGAATTTAAATCAGACGGGGCTGTCGATTTTGTTTTATGGCCAGAAACTGCTGTTGTACCGCCCCTTACGTATTATTATTACAATAGAATTGATCATGAGCGTTTTAATATTATTGTTGATACGCTTGATTTAATTGCAAAAAAAGGTGCCTGTTTTGTAATTGGTAACCAGCATACAGAAAAGAGTTTTGATGGTGTATTTTCTGATTATAATGCGGCTCTTGTGTTTGATCCTAAAACACATAATATATTGCCCCCTTATCCTGAAATTTATAAAAAAACACGTCTTGTTCCGTTTGCAGAATATGTACCTGTTAAGTTTCTTTGGGGACTTTCATCTTCTAAGAGTGAATGGAAGGCTGGTTCGATTTACAGTGTGTTTAGCAAAAGAAATTTATGCTTTTGTACACCTATATGTTTTGAAGATACGTTTGGCAACTTATGTAGGAAATTTGTAAGAAATGGGGCAGAGTGTTTTTTTGATTTATCTAATGATTCTTGGGCACAAAGTTCTGTGAGCCAATGGCAGCATTTGTCTATGTCTGTATTCCGTAGTGCAGAAAATCATGTTCCGACGGTACGTAGTTCTGGTAGTGGCATTTCTTGCTATATTACGGCACGAGGAAAGCTTTTTCCGCGTGTAATTGAGGAGTTTTCTCAAGGTGCAGAGGTTTATTCTGTAGCTGTGCCTGTTAATGCTTGTCCTACGATTTATACTATTTGTGGTGATTGGCTTCCTTTATGTGAAATATGTATTTTTATATGGCTTTGTATATCAGTGTTTCTAAAATGCATGTTGAAAAGAAACCTAAAAAGGGGTAAGATTAGAGTATGGCAAAAGAAAAAATAAACGTTACTGAACTTGGACCAGAAACAAGATTTGATGGAAAGTTGACTTTTTCTGATAATGTGATTATCAGTGGTAAATTTTGTGGTTCAATAAAAGCTACTGGAAATTTGGAAATTAGTGAAACGGCTGACTGTACTGTGGACAGTATGATTGCTAAATCTGTTGTTATTTCTGGTAATGTAAATGGAGACATTGAAGGTCAGGAACGTGTTGAGCTTTGTAAAGGAAGTGTTGTAAAGGGAAATATAAAGACTGCCAATATTCGTATTGCAGATAATGTAGAGTTTGAAGGCGAAGTTGAAATGCTCGAAGGTGTCCCTTCTGTAGATTTGTTTTCTGTTGCTTCTGCTGAGTATAAAAAGGCTCTACATCAGAAAACTGGTACTATTCATTAATTTTTTCTATTCTGCTCATTACAAAAGAGTTTTTACTTGTGTCTATGAGCAGAAAATATTTTAACTAACTGGTGGTTTTGTAATATTTTATACCTTGACAAAATATTTTCTTTGTGGTTAATATAAAATAAGTATTGAACTTTTGAGAGTATCTCAAATTCTTGATCCTATTGGAAACTTTTTTTAATCTAGACAGTTTTTTCAAAATAAATCTTAAACTAATGTATTATACATGTTTTATTCTTATAAAATCAGTTTTTACAAAACTCAAAGGATGATAGTATGGAACTTGAAACTTCTGAACAGGAAATGACATCGGAAGAACAGACTCCTCTGGTAGCAGAAGGAAATGAAGAAGAAAAGGTTGCTAAAGCTGTAGTAAAGCCAAAACGCAGAAGAATATTAAGAAAAGTTCAGGAAACTGTTGAAGAAAGTACTTCAGAACCTGCAGAGCAGGAAGTTACATCTACCGATGATGCTAGTTCATCTAGTACTGATAGTGGCTTGCAGTCATCTTTGTTTGACAGTTCTGAACAAAGTTCTGGTTCTGGAACAGATTCTTCTGCTACATCTTCTGAACAGGGGACTACTTCTGGAACTCAGTCATCGGGTTCTTATCAGCAAAGGCATTGGGAAAACAGAAAGTACAATAACAACGGACAGGGTAATTACAATAATAATCGTTATAATAACAGACGGTTCTACAATAATGGCGGCAATGGTCGCTTTTATAATAATGAAAAAAATATGCAGTCACGGCTTGAAGCTGTTGAAGCTGCACAAAGAATAGAAAATCCAGAAGAATACGAATCTAAACCACGTCTTTTAATTAATGAATTAACAAAAAAGGGTATGCATGAGCTTCGAGAGCTTGGTACTCAGTATGGAATGTCTGCTGATGATCTTGCTCCTATGAAAAAACAGGATTTGATTTTTTCTGTGTTGAAAGCTCATACTGATCACGGTGGAATTATTTTTGCAAGTGGTGCGCTTGAAATTCTTCCTGATGGATATGGTTTCCTTAGAAGTCCTCAGAATTCTTATCTTCCAGGTCCTGATGATATTTACATATCTCCAAGTCAGATACGTTTGTTTAATTTAAAGACAGGTGATACTATTTATGGACAGATTAGAAGTCCTAAAGAGGGGGAAAGATTCTTTGCATTACTACGTATTGAGACTGTAAACTTTGAAGATCCTCGTGCAGCACAGACAAGAATTCCTTTTGAAAACCTTACTCCTTTGTATTCTAAAGAAAAATTTCAGCTGGAAACAGTTTCTACAGAACTTTCAACTAGAATTATTGATTTGTTTGTTCCTATTGGAAAAGGTCAGCGTTTGCTTATTGTTGCTCCTCCAAAGGCTGGTAAGACTATTCTTATGCAGAAGATTGCAAATGCAATAAAGAAGAATAATCCTGAAGTATATATAATTGTGCTTTTGATTGATGAACGTCCAGAAGAAGTTACAGAAATGGAACGTTCTATTGATGCGGAAGTAATTTCTTCTACGTTTGATGAGCAGGCAACTCGTCATGTCCAAGTTGCAGAAATGGTTCTTGAAAAGGCAAAACGTCTTGTTGAACATAAAAAAGATGTAGTCATTTTCCTTGATTCCATTACTCGTCTTGCGAGAGCTTATAACCAGACAGTTCCTACATCTGGAAAAGTCCTTTCTGGTGGTGTTGATTCTAATGCCCTTCACAAGCCAAAGCGTTTCTTTGGTGCTGCTAGAAATGTTGAAGAGGGAGGTTCTCTTACTATTATTTCAACATCTCTTATTGAAACCGGTAGCCGTATGGATGAAGTTATTTTTGAAGAATTCAAAGGTACCGGTAATAGTGAAATTGATCTTGATAGAAAACTTGCAGAAAAGCGTTTGTTCCCTGCAATTAATATTAAGAAGAGTGGTACTCGTAAAGAAGAACTTCTTCTTAAAGAAAGTGAATTGCAGAAAATGTGGATACTGAGAAAGTTCCTGAATGATATGGAAGATGATGTTGCTCTTGAATTTGTTATGGAACAGATGAGAAAGAACAAAGATAATGAAGCGTTCTTAAATGCAATGAACACGGGCTCTGCAGCTATTGACAGTTAATTGTCGAATTTGATATAATAAATAAAATTATCTTGTGATATTGATTTGATTTCTTTTGAGTTTTCTTCAATATCGGGCAAGGCACAGGAGTTAGCGGTATGAAAAGTGGAATTCATCCAGAGTACAATTTGACAAAAATTACTTGCGTTTGCGGTAATGTTATTGAAACACGTTCAACAGTAAAAGATATTCACGTTGAAATTTGTTCTGCATGTCATCCTTTCTATACAGGAAAGCAGAAGCTTGTTGATACTGCTGGTCGTATTGATCGCTTTAACAAACGTTATGGTGTGAATAAGGCTGAAGCAAAGTAAGTCTAAAACTTTGGTTTTATTTCATACTTATGAAAAACGACTGTTCGGTTAGAACAGTCGTTTTTTTTATTAAATTATTTTTTCGGTATCCGATAATAAGGGTATGAAAGCTACAAAATTATTTTTCATTCTTGGTTTATTAGGAATCGCCTCAATTGCATTTGCAGATGAATTGTATAAAACAAATGTAGTCGCTTCTTATTATGCTGACAAATTTAACGGTCGTCGTACTGCAAGTGGTGAGATTTTCAATATGTATGGTTTCACTGCTGCACATAAAACCCTTCCGTTTGGAACAATCTTGAAGGTTACTAATCTTGAAAACGGTAAGACTGTTAATGTTCGTGTAAATGATAGGGGACCATTTGTTCAGGGACGTGAACTTGATGTTTCAAAGGCTGCTGCTCAACAGTTGGAAATGACAGGTACAGGAACAGCTAGGGTTTCTATTGAAATTGTTGATTCAATGGAAAATGTAAATGACGATGCTACAACAGAAGTAACTCCAAAAACAGTAGCACTTCCTACAGCTAATTCTGTAAATTCTACTCCAATTGCAGAAGCTCCTGTTGAAGCAGAAGTAGAGAGATGGGATATTCAGCTTGGTGCTTTCTCTGATCAGGGAAATGCAAAAGTAATGGCTCATCGTCTTGTTCAGGCTGGCTTTAAAAATGTTGCATATCAGAAGGTTGGCAATATTACAAGAGTTGTCTTAAGGGATATTGCAAGTGAAGACATTGAAAAAGTTGCAACTGAACTTGATAAAAATGGATTTACTAATTACCTCGTAAGAGAAAGAAAAAATGTCATTTCGAATGACGAATAAACCAAGAGAATAAAGAATGAAATAAGATGCCCTGCAATATGAATTGCAGGGCTTTTTTTATATGGCTTGAATTTTCCATGCTCGATGGATTTTGTTGTTTCTGTAATCCTCTGGTATGGTTTGTGCTGTTATGTCTTGCACCTTGTATTTTGGACTTCCATCTTCATTCGTTGGGAGCTTCTGTTCTTCAAATTTAAGGCGCCGGCTGTTTGTTGAAAAATAAAGAATGCCGCCTTCATTTAAAATACCAAGACATTTTGCAACTAGTGAATCCCAATCTCTGTTTATATCGAGCGTTGTATTTGTCCGCTTGGAATTACTGAACGTCGGAGGATCGAGAATTATTATATCGTATCTGTTAGTTCCGTCCTTATTTGCTACTTCTGCATTTTTTTGATTTAAAAATCCTACAACATCCTGTCGAACGAAACTGTATTTATAATTATCAAGGATATTAAATTCATTCATTTCAAGATTTGTTTTTGCCCATTCGAGATAGGTCTTACTCATGTCAACACTTTCTATTCTGCGGGCTTTGCCTTCTGCGGCATAAACTGTAAAACTTCCTGTGTAACAGAAAAGATTTAATACTGATTTTTTTTCGCAAGAAGCTCTGACAATTGATCTGAGTGGACGATGATCAAGGAATAAACCTGTATCAATGTAATCTGTAAGATTTACTTTAAATAACTGTCCCTGTTCCTGTATAGTACCGGAAATATGATTTTCAGTTTGTATTTTTTCGTACTGTTCAGTTCTTCCTTCTTCTGAGCCTGAAAGTTTTTTTCTAGTCTTAATAATTACATTTGTGTTTTTAATGCCAATTGTTGCAGCGGCAGCATCTGCCATTGCTTTAAGCCACAGTTCTTCTTCATTTTCATCTTTTTCATAGGGACGCTCGTATAAATACAAATGCAGATAAGATCTGTTTAATTCTTCCTGCATGTAAACTTGTGCTTCAGGTATGTTTTTGCTTATGGCATCATTTATTTTATCGAGTAATCTGGTGCTTTGAAATTTTGTAAAAATTTCTTCAGGTAAAAATGTATATATGTCTAATGCGAGAGGAATTTCAGGAATGTCTCTATCATACAGACGATAGCATGTCACTTTGTTTTTACGAGCCCATTTTTTGAGCAATTTATAATTTTTGGCAATTCTATTGCTAAATAATGTTGCCTGATACTGTATTTTATCTTCCATGGTAATACTATACATTATTTTATAAAAATAGTAAAATATAATTCATTTCTTATTATATACATTAGGATTCGTACATGAAATTTACAGAATTTTCCCTTCATGAAGATTTGCTAAAGGGAATTGCCTCTATGGGCTACGTTGAATGTACTCCAGTTCAGGAGAATGTTTTACAGACTTCGCTAGAAGGTCGTGATTTGTATGTTCAATCACAAACAGGAACAGGAAAAACAGCTGCATATTTGGTTTCTATCATTCAGGAATTGCTTGCTCGGACAGATGTTGCTGGAAAAAAAGCTTTAATTATGGTTCCTACAAGGGAACTTGCCGTACAGGTTCAGGAAGAAGCTCAGAAACTTACATCTCAGACAAAACTTATTTGTGAAAGTTTTTATGGCGGCATTGGTTATGACAGACAGATTTCTGTTTTAAAGAAAGGTGTTGATGTTATTATTGGAACACCTGGCCGTATTATAGATTTAAATCAGAGCGGGCAGATGGTTCTTGATGATGTTGCATTTCTTGTAATTGATGAAGCAGACAGAATGTTTGATATGGGATTTTATCCTGATTTGCGTGTGCTGCTAAAAGTTTTGCCATCTTCTCAGAAACGTCAAACAATGCTTTTTTCAGCAACATTAAATTCTTATGTTAAAAATCTTGCCTGGGAGTATACTCAAAATCCGGCTGAAATAACAATTGATTCTGATAATATTACTGTTGATGAAATTGATCAGGAATTAATTCATGTTTCCAGCAATGATAAGATGAAACTTCTTTTGGGAATTATATCAAAAGAAAAGCCTGAAAGCATTATTATTTTCTGTAATACAAAAAGAAGTTGCGAAGTTGTTTCAAAGAGACTTGTTTTGAATGGTATTCAAAGTGAATTTATCATTGGAGACCTTCCACAGAAAAAAAGACTTGCAATAATGGATAAATTCAGGGAGCATAAGATTTCATGTCTTGTTGCAACTGATGTTGCTGCACGTGGAATTGATGTTAATGATCTTGAAATGGTTATTAATTATGATATTCCTAATGAAGCCGAAAATTATGTTCACCGCATTGGCCGAACTGCACGTGCTGGTAAAACAGGTAAGGCATATACATTCTGTTCAGAGCAGGATGTGTACAGCTTACCTCCAATTGAAAGATATATAGAAAAAAGCATTCCTTCTTCTGTTGCAGATTCTGCAATATTTGTTGAAGATAAATCTGCTGATAAATATATACGCACAGGCAACTATCGAGATCATGAGCATGGTCATGAAGAACGTCATCGTTCTCATGGTAAGGGCCGCTATTCTAAAAGAAATGAAGAAGCTAAAAAAGAGTACAGACGCGATAGACGTGTTTTCAATAAGGAAGAAGAAGAAAGACTTTCTAAGATGTCTACTGATGAAAGAATGAAGCTGTACAAAGAAAAGTTTGCTGATAAAAATTCTTATAAGCCTAAGAATAAATCTGAAAAGAAATATTCTAAAAATGGCGGAAAGAAAAATAATACTAAAAGCAGGGCAAACAATAATACTAAAGATAAGAGGAATTTTTCAAATCAGAAAAATCTTGCAGTTTCTAATAAAAAATCTGCAAAAAAGACTGGCTTCATAGATAAGATTAAATTATTTTTCAGTCATAAATAAACACGGAATGTAAGGGAGCATATTTTGATTAGCGTATCAGATTTAAGTTTGAAATTTAGTGAAAAGCCTTTATTCAAAGATGTTAACTTGAAATTTACAAAAGGCAATTGTTATGGAATTATCGGTGCAAACGGTGCTGGTAAGTCAACCTTCTTAAAAGTTCTTTCTGGTGAAGAAGAGCATGATTCTGGAGAAATCTCCATTTCTCAGGGTGAGCGAATGGCAAAACTTTCTCAGGATCACTTTGCTTTTGATAACTATTCTGTAAAAGAAACCGTCCTAATGGGCTTCCCCAAGTTGTATAACATCGGAAAAGAAAAAGATGCTATTTATGAAAAGCCTGATTTTTCAGAAGAAGATGGAATTAGGGCTAGTGAACTTGAAGCTGAGTTTGGGGAACTTGGCGGATATGAATCAGAAAATCAGATTGAGCAGATGCTTTCTGGTTTGGGATTGGAAGAAGAATTCCATGACAAAATGATGAGTGAACTTGATGAAAGCCAGAAAGTTAGAGTTTTGCTTGCACAGGCTCTTTTTGGCAATCCTGATATTCTTCTTCTCGATGAACCTACAAACGGTCTTGATCTTGAAAGCATTAGCTGGCTTGAAGAATTCCTTATTGAGTTCCCTAACATTGTTATTGTTGTCAGCCATGACCGTCACTTCTTGAATGCAATCTGCACATACATTTGCGATATTGACTACGGTAGAATTACTCAGTTTACAGGAAACTATGATTTCTGGTATCAGATGAGTCAGATTTTGCAGAAGCAGGCAAAAGATGAAAAGAAGAAGCGTGAAGATAAAATGGCAGATCTCAAAGAATTTATTCAGAGATTTGCAAGTAATGCTTCAAAGTCAAAACAGGCTTCAAGCCGTAAAAAAGTTTTGGAAAAGATGGAATTGGAAGAATTGCCTGTTACAAGCAGAAAGTTCCCTTATGTACATTTCCAGCCTGATCGTGAAATCGGAAACTTTGTTTTGACTGCAGAAAACTTTAACTATAAGGATTCTGACGGAACTGTATTGTTGGATAACTTTTCTATAACAATTCATCCTGGCGAAAAAGTTGCATTTGTTGGAATGGAGCAGAATTCGAAGACTGCATTCTTTAATATGATTGCTGGCGAAACTAAACTTAATGACGGTGCAATCTGCAACTGGGGACAGACTACAAAGCAGGCTTATCTTGCTCGCGATAACAATAAATTCTTTAACACTGACATGAATATCACAGAATGGCTTAAACAGTTTTCTAAGGAACAGGATGATTCTTATGTCCGAGGTTTCTTGGGACGAATGTTGTTTTCTGGAGATGACAGCTTGAAGCCTGTAAAGGTATTGAGTGGTGGTGAAAAAGTTCGTTGTATGCTTTCAAAAATAATGCTTAGTGGTGCTAATGTTCTGATTATGGATGATCCAACAAATCATCTTGATTTGGAATCTATTGAAAGTTTGAACGAAGGTCTTGTCAGATTCCCTGGTGTTGTAATTTTTAACAGCCATGACCATGAATTTGTATCATCTGTTGCTAATAGAATTGTTGAAATTACTCCAAAGGGCGTTATTGACCGTATGATGAACTTTGATGATTATTTAAAAGATGAACAGGTAAAGAGTCTCAGAAAAGAATATTATGCGGGTACAAACAGAAAAATCCGTATCTGATGATAAGTAGTGGCAGGAGATATATATGAGCGGAACTGGTTGTGACACTATTGTGATGACAGCTGATATTGATTCAAAAATAATCAATATAATTCAGAATGCAGGTTCGTATTGCTATATTATATCTCCGTCATTATTTTTATGGCCTTTGCTTGAACGTGAATTTGAAAAAGCTATAGGTTCAAAAAAAAATATTACTGTTATTGCTGAAAAAACGACTGATGCAAAACAGTTGTCTGTATTTAAATTATTGACTGAAAAATATAAGGTTTCTGTATTTCTTGTAGAAAACCTTCATTTCAGTCTTTTTTTTAATGAAAAGGAAAGTTTCTTTTCATCAATGGCAGCTCATGATAATTCTCAGGAAAATACTTTTGAATTGGGAGTTTATTCTGCACAGCCAAATGTGTCATTAAAGTTAAAAACAAAAGTTGTTGAAGAGGAACTCTTAAAATTTGGAGTTCAATTTAATTTTGTGCCTAAGGCAGAAGAAATAGAAGAAGATCCTTTGGTAAAGGAAATGGGCACTATTTCTTCTGATGTTGATATGGGCTATGATAATAATGCAGACGAGGATGAAGCCCCTGTAGAAATGCCTTGGTAGGACAGGAAGGCATCTATTTCGTCTACTGTGTGTATTCTAGCTGCTTCTTTATTTTGTGCAGTATAAAATATAACAGTCGGCGTCATGAACACCCCTTTTTCCGCAGCAATATCCAATCCTTTTTTAGTGTCTACAGATATTTCAGTGCCTTGAATATTTTTTGTTGATATGTATTGCCGTACAGGCGGACACTTCTTGCAGTTATTACTTGTAAATAATTCGTAAGTAAAATCCTGAAAAAGTGAAGGGGAGCTTTCTGTTGAAAGTGGAAGCTGCTTTTGGATTTCTTCTTTTTGTAAGTCTGGGAAAGTATCCAAAAGCTCATAATTCTGAGCAATTTTTACATATTGTTCTGTTTGAGCATTACAGATTGGGCATATTTCATGATTTCCAAACAGATAGCCATGTTCTTTACAGATTGAGTAGGAAGAACTGAATGTAAAGCTTGGAATGTTGTATTGTGTTACAATGCGTTTTATTATGCTTTTACAGCTTTGCCAGTCTTTTATTTGATTTCCAGTATACAAATATAAAGGGCTGTCTGGTGAATAGATTTTTGCGAACTGCTCATGATGCTTTACAGCTGTAAAAAGCTCAAAGTCTGTATTGTGCGGTAAATCTGTTCCACTGGTGTAATAGCCACAGCTTGATCCAGAATGTTTTATTCCATCATACAGTTCTATGTCTTTTTCTGCAAATAAAAAGTTCAGCGGTTTTGTGTACTGGTTTTCAATAATAAAAGATGTATTCTCTTTTATGTACATAAGAATCTTTTCTGCCAGAGTTTTACCTGCGGAACTTACAATGCTTTCATTAATTAAATTTTGACAACATTCCTGCATTCCGTAAGGTATTAAAATGTTATTGTAAGTAGATGTGCCTAAAATTGATTCTGCATATTCTGTTGTACAGACTCTAGAAGTAAAGAGTTCTTTTACTGTAGTTAAATTATTGTTTAGTTTTTCAAAAAAGTCATTTTCCGATGCTGCCCTATAGGCAAGTTGGGGAAGATTAATGACTGCTACCGATTTTATTAGAATTGTTGTTGTATTTTGTAAAGAAGTGTTATTACGAAATACAGTTAATCCATATTTTTGAGTGAGTTTCCATAAGTCAGGAGTATTTTTCCCGTTCCAGTTAAAATTCTTATCAATTGTATATTCTGGAATTGTATATATGAATGCTCGACCGTTGCAATCTCCCTGTTCCATAACTGAAAGAAATTCTTTATTCAGAATATCCATTTCAGCCTGACATTCTTGATATGTATAATTCTGCAAAGCTGTTCCAAGAACAGCTTTTTTTGTTTTTAAATGCGAAGGACAGGTCCAGTCTAAGCCAATATGTATGTGTGATGGCATTTTTAATGCCTGAGCCTGCAGGTTTAGAGTGAATATGAAGTTTTGAAGCAGAAGAAAAATTTCTTTATCAGATAAATTTGCATTTTTTATATAAGGAGCAAGAAGTGTATCAAAAGAACGTATTGTCTGAATGCCAGAACATTCATTCTGTAAGCAACATATTGTGGTGGCAATTTGCTGTAATATAGTTGCAAAATCCTTTGCGGGAGATGTAGAAATGCCTTTTTTATTTGAAATTCCGTTTTCAATAAGTTCTTTCAGTGACCAGTTAATGCTGTAATATGATTTTCCTGAAAAATCATGGATATACAAAGTATTATCTGCCAGAAGTTTTTTTTCTATACTGTTAGACTCGACATTTAAAAGCGAATTCCATTCAGGAAAATCATTTTGAGGAGAAATTAAATTCAATGTTCTCCCCCGACTTTTTTTACTTCCTCTATAAATTCATCAAGATTATTGAAATGCTTGTAGACACTGGCAAAGCGGATATAAGCAACTTTGTCCATTGTATTAAGGCGTCCAAGAACAAGTTCTCCTATATCAGAGGTTGCAATTTCTCTAGATGCTTTGCCGATTTTATAAGCTTCATCTTCTATTTCTACAACAAGCTGATCGATCATGTTTGTAGCTACAGGACGTTTTTCCAATGCACGCTCAATTCCTTTTGCAAGCTTTTCGCGTTCAAAAGGCTGACGTCTTCCGTCTCTTTTTATTACCATAAAAGGTTTTTCTTCAATTCTTTCATAGCTTGTAAATCTATATCCGCAACAAAGGCATTCTCGTCTTCTTCTAATGCTTTCACCATTGGCCATTGTTCTGGATTCAATTACTTTGTCATCAAGTTTTCCACATGAGGGGCATCGCATATATATACCTCGCTTTTAGTAGAAAAATTATACTCTGTCCTGTTTTGTCTTGCAAGAGCTTTTAAATAGGCTTCATGCATACTTACCCTAAAAAGTATTGGAGCTAGTGTAGTTATCTTTCCGATTTTTTCTTTTCCAGAACGAGCTTTCCATGCATTTTCAATTTGATGCCAGAAAATCGAAAGTCGTGGTATGAAGGTAATTGTAAGAGCTATAATATCTGCAAATGGTGTTGTCTGCTTTCTTGTAATTATGCGCTCTATAGTACTCAGTCCTTCATTAAACTGTACAGTGCTGGTTGTTCTGTAAAATAACGAAGTAATCTGCATTGACAGACCTAAATGCATAAAAAGCGATAAATAAGTTCTATCAGGAACAAGAATTTGAATTACTGCATTTGTAGATACGGCTTTCTGGGTACTAATGAAAGTCATTATATTTAAAATAAGCGAAGCACTATATATCATAATAAAATATGTAATGCTGGGTTTTAAATCGACAGCAATTTCTTTTATGGAAAATTTTAGTACAAAAAACGCAAACAATATTATTAAAAGCCATACATAAAACCCGATTTGCAAAGGCACATAAAACGATAATCCTGCTAAAACCAGCATAAGGATTATTTTTAGCCAGGCAGGAAGTCTGTGTAAGATTGTGTTCGTACATTTATAATGAAATAACTGTGTTTCACTCATATTATTTAATCCAAACTAGGTCAGAAAGAGTTTTATATGAGGTAAATGGATTTCGTATGCCCCAGTTTTCGAGTGGTAGACTTAGTGCCTCCTGTGGACTCCCGTCAAATACAAGTTTACCTTTATGCAGTATTAGAAAATGATCCGCAAGTCCCAGACATTTTTCTAATTCATGCGTTAAAAGCAAGATTGTTTTTCCCTTTTCATGAAGCGACAGAATAAGTTTGGTTACCTCAAGAACTCCGTTATAGTCAAGATTTGCATACGGTTCATCAAAGATGATAATGTCTTTATTCATTGCCAAGATAGAAGCAACTGCGAGCCTTCTTTTTTCACCGCCAGAAAGAAATTCTGCAGGATAATCTGCTTTTTGCAAAAGAGATACGTCAGACAGGCATTTTTCAACAATTTGCTCTATATCCTGTTTTTTAAAGCCTAAATTCTTTGGTCCTACGGCAACATCTTCTCGTGGTGTGTCACCCAATATTTGCGTAGCTGCATCCTGAAATATAAGTCCAGGGCGAGAGGAAACTATTATTTTTCCATCGGAAGGTTCCATTAGCCCCGCAATTATATTCATCAGTACACTTTTTCCGCTTCCGTTAGCACCTCCAATTACAGTAAGACTGCCTTGCTCTATTGAAAAGGAAACTTTATTGAGTGCAACATGATATTTCTGTTCTTGAGATTCTGTAGGAAATATCTTAATGACTTCACATACTTTAACTGCTGATTTCATGCTGCATCAGTTATTTTTTAAGTTTTTTATTACTTCTTCTGCTTCTTTTCTGTCATCAGGATATAAGTATCTGGCAACGATTGGGCGGATTATTGCAGATAGAGGAATGGAAACAATCAGTTTTATTATGTCACCTGGAATAAAAGGAATGAGGGTATATTCCAAAGCTTTTGATAATGTCAAAAACTTACCTTTTCCTGTCATAACATGGATGAACCAAGGAATTCCAACTGCATAATTTATGATAAATCCGACTGTAGTTGCAATTGTAAGGAGTACCCATTTTGATAGCTTAAACTTCTTTTCTGATATGTGTGGTGTGCCTGCAATAAAGCCTGCAACAAGAGCTGCAAGAAAATATCCCCAGATAAAGCCTCCAGTCTGTCCTATAAGATGTGCAAATCCGCTTTTTCCACCAGAAAAGACTGGAACACCCATAACTCCTAAAACTATAAATAAACCTACGGCTCCAGCTCCCTGAATTCCTCCCAGAACGAGTCCTGCCAAGATTGCGAAAAGGTTTTGAATTGTTACAGGAACACCGCCTGGCAATGGAATTGAAATGAAACTTCCTATACAAATTAAAGCTGCGAATAGAGCTGTGAAGGTGCTACGTACAATGGATAGTTGTGTTGTGAATTTCATATTAGTAACCTCGATTTTATTTTTAATGGTTAACAATACTTTACAAGGTATTTACAATTTGTTCAAGTACATAAAAACCTGTAGGTTTTTAGTTGCAAAACCTGTAGGTTTTTAGTCGTGAAACCTGTAGGTTTTTAGTCGCAAAACCTGTAGGTTTTTAGTTGCAAAACCTGTAGGTTTTTAGTCATGAAACCTATAAGTTTTTAGTCATGAAACCTATAGGTTTTTAGTCACAAAAACTACTATGATTTTAATCAATTTTCTTAATGAAAAATTATGAATTTTTACAGTGACAAATAGCAGATATACAGCTCCTAATACAAAAATGCTGTAGACAAGCCAGTCTCCGTAAATAGAAAAAATAGTCGGCTTATGTGTAAAAACAGGCACTTTAGTACACATGACATCAGCCTTGAATAGCTCAAGGTCATTAACAATTTTTCCTGCAGGGTCTAATACAACCGAATAGCCTGAATTAGTACATCGGACTAAAGTTGTACGGTATTCTATAGAAAGATAGCTTGCTATTGCATAATGCTGATATTCTGCAGAAGCCGTTTTAGACCAGGAATCGTTTGTTATATTAAAAAAGACTTCGCTTCCCATATTAAACAATGGGGTACAAACTTCTGAAAAAGCATCTTCAAAACATATCGGGGTAGTAAAGCAAAGGTAGCTTTTTATATTTTCTTCGGAATTCTTAATAAAATTCCAAGTAGTGTCAGGATTTGAAACACCGCCATTATTAAGGGCTATTATGGCATGTGTTTCTTTTCTATATTCAAGCGGTGCATTGTTGTAATGCGATGAATTTAATGGAATTTTAAATAAAACATATTGGCGGCCTGGTGTAAGCGTGCTTGAAAAGCCTAATATGTTCTTAGTAAAAAATTTCATTATTGCAGAATCTCTAAAAGGCAATGCTTCTGCAAAGGGAACAAGATGCATTTTTGAGTAAAAGCCTGAATAGGATCCATTTTTATCAAAGAAAATGGCACTGTTTGCATAATGCTTTTTGTCAGGATTTATGAATGTAACGCCTCCGATTATGAAAGGAACCCCCATTCTTGCAATAAAGGCACTTAAACTTTCTTCTTCGGGGTTGTTTTCATAATAAAAACGGGCTGCAGGAAAAGCATGAGTAAGAATGCCTTCACTCCAAATAACTAAATCTGGCACTTCTTCCTGTTCCTGTAAGGAAAATACCGCCTGTTCTGTTAAATGTTTTGAAATTGCAATTGAATTTTCTTGTTTTGTTTCCCACGGATCTATGTTCTGCTGAACGGCAATTGTATTAACATGTTTTTCTGGTATTCTTGGAATGCAATATTGATAAATTCCGTATAAACCTGCTGCTAAAAACAGCGTAAAAACCAGTTTTACGGCTTGTTTGTAATCAGCTATGCATTTTCGTGGTAAAACTGATTTCTGTATCTTTGAAATGAGCAAAAAGCCTTCTGCAAAAAGGGCAGAAAAAAGTACATATAAAAATGAAATACCCCAAACCCCTGTAATGTCTGCAATTTGAGTAAAAATCTTCCATTTGTGTGCTGCAATAAACATTGTTCCCCAGGGATATGCAAGAAATCCCGTTGATTTAAGCCATTCCCAGGTTACCCAAATAGAAGCAAACCAAATTATTCTTGAAAATATTGAAAATGAATATTTTCCAGCATTTTCTTCAAGAGCGTAAGATTTATTATGCTGTTCTGGGGAGATATGAAATATAATTCCGATTAAACCTGCTTCTGCAGCAGTTCCAATAGCACTTGCTCCTAGCGTAAAAAAGGCATAGTCCCTGAAATTTGCGAGCCAAAAACTTGAAGCAAGATGTACTGTAAGGGCATGAAGAGCCATGTATAAAAATGAAGCTTTGTAACTTTTAACTTTATACAGGATTATATAGATGGGAAATAATGAAAATAAAGCAATGAAGGGCGAGCCTAGTAAAAACAACTCATTTGGAATTGCCGCAGCTTCCATTAGTCCCGAAAAAATTACATAAAAAACTTGTAAAATAACCATTTTCATTATACTATAATACTAGTATCTTGAAAATAAAATTTCAATAATTAAAATGCTCGGGTAGGGAAAATGGAAAAAGTCGCAGCGATTCATGAAGCAGAATATGGTGTGAGTCCTGATGTAACAGCAGTTGCTCCTGGACGCTTTCACCTTATTGGTGAACATTCTTGGTTCTTCAAAGACAAAACGCTTTCCATGGCCGTAAATCTTCCTGTATATGTTGCTGTTTCTAAAAGAGATGATTCTAATTTCCGTTTTTATTTCAAACAGCTTGAAGATAAAAAACGTACTAGTATTACATCGCTTAAATTTAGAAAAGAAGATAAATGGGCTAATGCTGTAAAATCTGTAATTTATGGCTTTACAAGCGGCGGTTTTGTATGTTGTGGAATGAATGTTACAATTTATTCTGATATATTACCGTCAGCTGGGTTTGGAATTACAACAGCAATAAAGATTGCAACAACATGGGCAATTAAAGAACTTAATCATTTCAAATGTACAAAAAATGAGCTTTTACAAGTTGTAGAGCGGGCTAATAAAATATATTTTGGCATTGCCAATCACAAGTCTGATAATTTTACTGCAGTATATTCAAAAGAAAATTCTTTGGTTTTGACAGATTATACTGCCAATTCTTATGAACTAATTCCTTTCAAATTTAAGGATAAAACAATTATTCTTACCGATACAAGAGTTCCTCGTATTACTACTTGGAACGAAGAAAGCCTGCAACAGCCGGAAAATGTACTTCTCCTTGGAGAATTAAAAGAACAGCGTTCAACTGTATATGGCGGATGGCGTTATGAAGAAAATAATGCAGAACGCAATGAGGTTCTTTCTGTTGTTGAGGAAGATACCCGCAGGCGTCTTATGTGTATTATTAATGAGCATCATTATGTTCTTTCTGCCCAGAGTGCTTTGACTGCTGAGCCTGCTGATTTTTCAGGATTTGCAAAGGCTGTAAATCATAGTCACGAAAATCTCCGTGATTTATATGATATTTCCTGCCCTGAAATTGACTGGATTTTGAAAAGAGTTCAGGAATTGGATTCTGAGCCAGATGATTTGCGTAATCCTGTAAACTGTGGACGAATTACGGGAAAAGGCTTTGGTCGCTGTACATTCGCAATTTTACGCAATGAAGATGTTGCTAATTATATGAAAAAGCTGGTTGATTATGAAAGAATATTTGGTTTTAAGCCAGAATGTTATACTGTAAAGCCAGCTAAAGGTGTTCATTTATTATGAAAATACTGCTGACGAATGATGATGGTTATGGCGCGGAAGGAATTAAGACTCTTGCAGAGGTGCTAAAAACTCATCATCATGAAGTGTGGATACTCGCTCCGTCTGGTAATCGTTCTGGGGCTTCGTCATGCATAATAATGAATGAACAGCTTGCAATTAAAAATAAGGCACAATATGAATATACTCTTGACGGCACTCCTACAGA
>CAMVEQ010000042.1:0-23187 GCA_947166545.1 uncultured Treponema sp.
GAAAAATGTTTGCGTATTGATGGACGCGGAACAGAAGATATTCGCCCTATTACTTGTGAAATCAACGTATTGCCACGTCCTCATGGAAGTGCTTTGTTTACACGTGGTGAAACACAGTCTCTTGCTGTAACAACTCTTGGTACAGCAATGGATGAACAGGTTTATGATGATATTGAAGGCGACAGAAGTGAAAACTTTATTCTTCACTATAACTTCCCTCCATATTCTGTAGGTGAAGTTGGTAAGCTTTCTACAGGTCGCCGTGAGATTGGTCACGGAAACCTTGCACGCCGCTCTCTTGCTCCTATGATTCCTAGCCGTGAAGAATTCCCTTATACAATTCGTGTTGTATCAGAAATTATGGAATCTAACGGTTCTTCATCTCAGGCTTCTACTTGTGGTGGATGTCTTTCACTTCTTGCAGCTGGTGTACCAATGAAAAAGATGGTTGCTGGTATTGCAATGGGCTTGATTACAGATGGTCCTCAGTACAAGAAATATGCAATTCTTTCTGATATTCTTGGTGAAGAAGACCACCTTGGAGACATGGACTTTAAGGTTGCTGGTACTCGTGATGGTATTACTGGTTTCCAGATGGATATTAAGATTGCCGGTGTTTCTATGGACATCATGCGCAAGGCTCTTGAACAGGCTAACCGCGGACGCAACCATATTCTTGACATCATGGAAAAGTGCATTAACAAGCCACAGCCAATCAGTGCATTTGCTCCAAAAATTGAGACACTCAAGATTCCTGTTGACAAGATAGGAGCTTTGATTGGACCAGGCGGAAAGAATGTAAAGGCATTGTGCTCACAGTACGGTGTTACAATCAATACAGATGATGATGGTACAGTAACAATCTATGGTAAGACAGGTAAAGCTACAGATGCAGCAAAGGCAGCTGTAAAGGGTATCTGTGAAGATCCAGAGCCAGGTACAATTTACAATGGTACTGTAAAGCGTATTATGGACTTTGGTGCATTCGTAGAAATCCTTCCTGGTAAGGAAGGCTTGTGCCACATTTCTAAACTTTCAAGAAGCCGTGTTGAAAAGGTGACAGATGTTCTTAAAGAAGGTCAGGTAATTCCTGTAAAGCTTCTTGAAGTTGACAAGATGGGACGTCTTAACCTTTCTTACATTGATGCTCTTGAAGAGCAGGAAAAAAAGAATAAATAACATTCTCTATAAATGAATAGAACCACGATGCATCTCTGTCTTTTTAAGGAGGTGTTTCGTGGTTTTTTTATGGAATAGAACATGTCACTTCATACGCATATAAAATCAGCTCATAAGCAGCTTTTAAAAAATAATATAATGCTTATTACGCAGAAAATGCCTGAGCACAGAATAGCATCCATTGGATTTTGGTTTTCTGTAGGCTCTAGAAACGAGAATACGGGCGAATACGGAATAACGCATTTTATTGAGCACCTTTTATTCAAGGGAACATCAGAAAAATCTGCACGGGAGCTTTCTTTGTTTTTTGACAAAGCAGGAGGCTATGTGAATGCCTATACTGATAGGGAAAATGTGTGTGTATATTGTACTATTCCAGCTTTCGGAAGTAATGTTCGCAACGCAATACATACTCTGTGCGATATGTCCTGTAATGCTCTTTTCCCAGAGGCAGAACTTCAAAAAGAGAGGGCTGTAGTTGAAAACGAAATTTCAGCTTCTCTTGATGATGCAGAAGGCTGTGCAATGGATGCTGCTGCTTTTTGTGTGTGGCCTGATCAGAATATAAGCAGGAGCATAACAGGTACTATTGCTGATGTTGACAGTCTTACACGTGTGCAGATTTTGCAGTGGTACAAAAAATACTTTGTATCGGGGGAACTTACTGTTGTCTGTGCAGGAAATTTTAATGAGCAGGAAATTATTGAAGAACTTTTACTCTTGCCTGAACATGCAGAACCTAAAAAATATCCTGCACAAAAACATTATGATAAACCTCCTGTATGGAAGAGCGGAAGTAATTTTATTACTACTGATTTTACACAGTTGCATCTTATTCAGGCATATCCTGTAGAAATGCCTCTTTCTCCGAAAGATGATGTGGTTCTTGATGTGTTTAATGCCCTTGCAGGTGACACTATGAGTAGTCGTCTGTTTCAGACTTTAAGGGAAACAAACGGTTTATGCTATAATGTGTATAGCTTTGTTTCTGAATTTGAAGATGCTGCGTTGTGGAGTGCCTATGCTTCATGCGATAAGGCAAACGGAAAAGATGTTGCACGCCTTTTACAGCATGAGTTGGAGCGGTTTGTTCACGATGATTTTTCAGATGAAGAAATTGAAGCTGCGAAAGAACATTTGTGCGGTGAAGAAATAATTAATGGCGAAGATGTGGAATATATTATGAAGCGTCTGCAACGAAATTATTCTCTTGGATTTCCTTTTTATGAAACCGATGATATTATTAGAGATATACGGCTTGTAACAAAAGAAGATATTATTGCCTTAGTAAAAAAACTACTGGATAAAAAGAATTGTGCGTTTGTGGCTTTTGGAGCTTCTAGCCAGGAGGAACTTTAACAATGACTGAAATAAAAATACCTTGTATTAAAAATAATGGAGCAGAGCTTCCTGTATATAAAACAGCTGGTGCTGCTGGTGCTGATGTATGTGCCTGTGTTGACGAGCCTGTTGTAATTCATCCAATGCAGACTGTCTTGATTCCTACAGGACTTTTTTTTGAAATTCCAGAGGGCTATGAAATTCAGGTGCGCCCTAGAAGTGGTCTTGCTTTTAAGAACAATGTTACGGTTTTGAATACACCAGGTACGATTGACAGTGACTATCGCGGAGAATTAAAGGTTCTTTTGATAAATCTGGGAAAAGAAGATTTTACTGTTCAGAATAAAGAACGTATTGCACAGATTGTTGTGGCTCCTGTAACAAGAGGTCTGTTTGACTGTGTAGACAAGATTTCTTCTACAGAACGAGGTGAAGGAGGCTTTGGGAGCACCGGCAAGTAATGAATTTTGATTATCTTGATGAAATAAAAATAGAAAAAAAATCTCAATTACCTGCTGTAAGGGGTGAAAATTCTGTACAAAAACAGAATAAAAAGGAAGATTTAATAAAGAAACTGCAATCAGAATTTTCTGAAGACGAAATTGAAGTTTCTTTGTCCTTAAAAGATATTGAGCAGTATAAAAAGGCAATGGCTCTTGAAAAAAAGAATGCCGAAAGAAAAAAAGAGCAGACTGTTGTAAAGGAACAGTCTGCAAAAGATGATTTCATTGCAAAAGAAGAGCCTGCAAAAAATGAAGCTGTAAAAACTGAAAAGCCGACAACTGCTATAGTTGCAGTAACTAAAGAAACAAAAAAAGAAAAAACTCATAAAAAAGCAAATCTATTTGCAGGGCATGTTCTTCTTAAATATCTGTGCAAAGAACTGTTTATGTATTTTGCAATTTGCTTCTGTTTCTTCTTTGTTGTTTTCTTTGTTAATAACATTCTTCTTCTTGCAGAAACTATTTTAAGTCATCATGTAAAGGTTTCTGCTGTATTAAAACTTATCTTATATTGTCTGCCGTCAATTGTTGCCCAGTCAGCCCCGTTCGCAACACTGGTTGGCTTTTTAATGTGCCTTGGAAGAATGGTTACGGATAATGAAATTATGATTTTGAGGGCAACAGGTCAGCGTTATTCTCTTATACTCATTCCTGTTCTTGTAATGGGAATGTTAATATCCGTTTTTAGTTTTGTAATGAATGATTATTTTCTTCCTCTTGGCATTTTAAAATTCAACAGATTAAGGCGTCAGATTGTGCAGACTGACCCAGCGGTAGAAATAGAACGTAACAGTATAAAAAGAATGAACGGTACAACGATTGTTATTGGTGATGTAAGCGATAACAATATTATTCGAGACATGGTGTTTTTTAATACTGACAGCGATGGTAATGACCGCATAATTATTACTGGCAGGGGAGCTGTAGAGCCGTCTCAGGATGAAGGCGTTCTGATGAAATTTAATATGGGAAAGACTACTGTATTTTCTATTGATCCTGACGACAGAAAAACGTTTGATGTTCTGGAATCTCAAAGTGCCTCGTTTAATGTATTTGATAGTGTTGTTACTGATACTGTAAACAGGATAGATCCTCGCGAATTAACTTCTTTTGATTTGTGGAAAAAAATAGAGGTTATGGCTACGGATCAGTCTGTAACAAAGAAAAGACTTAACCACTATAAGCTTGAATTCAACAAGAAATTTTCAATGCCGTTTGGCTCAATATTTTTTGCAATGTTGGCTTTTCCATTGGCACTTATCTTTGGAAAGCGAGATGGTCTGACTCTCGGATTAATATTTGGAATAATAATTTCTGTATTGCACTGGGCTGCTTCTATTCTTGGGCAGACCTTCGGTGTAAAGAGCGGATGGAACGGTTTTATTGTTATGTGGACTCCTAATTTTGTCATTGGCATTGTAGGAATTCTTTTGTATATAAGGCTTAGGAAAAAATGAAACTTGTTATATATATGCTCAAAAAATTTATTGCAATCTTTTTTGGGTCTATGATTTTTTCAGTACTCATTCTGTCTCTTACAGATTTACTTCTTAATATCTGGGGATATGTTTCAAAAGGTGTTCCTTCGTTAACAATTTTTCAGATAATGCTATATTACATTCCAAAAGCAGCCTGGTATTCTGTTCCAATTGCCATGCTTTTTGCTACAGCATATATGCTAAGTGATTTGTATGCAAAGAATGAACTGCTTGCTGTTTTTGCCTGTGGAATATCTTTGTTCCGATTTACTCTTCCGCTCGTGATTCTTTCTGTATTTATGAGTGTAGGGCTTTTTATGTTTAATGATGCTGTTGTTGTAAAAAGTTATGAAAAGAAAATGACTTTGCAGAATAAAGTGCTCGAAAACGAACAGCAGTATGATAATACTAATGTTGTTGTAATGAGCGAGGGTGGAAAGATAATTTATAAGGCTGAATATTTTGACAGCCATTTTGAGCGTCTTTATTCTCTTTATGTGCTTTACAGAAACAACGACCGTTCTTTTGACGGATTGATATATGCAGAAAGTGCAGCTTGGGTTTCTGACCACTGGGAACTTAGTAATGCAAGTTTTTATAAGCAGGATGGAAATGGATATCATATTTATTCTGTTGATTATGATCATCTGTTCAGACTTATGGAGCCACCGGAAACTTTCAGGCGTAATTCAATAAATGTTGAGGAAGTAACGGCTGCCGAAGCAAAGCAATATATTTTGCAGCTTGAAAAATCTGGTTTGCCAAGCAATGAGGCAAAAGCTGAATACTATAAAAAATATGCATTTTCTTTTGTTGTGTTAGTTGTTGTCCTTTTGGCAATTGGGCTGAGCGGAAAGACTCGAAAAAATGTTCTTATCGTCAGCCTTGCATTAAGCATAACATCTGTAGTATTATTCTATGTAATGCAAATGATTACAATGCTTATGGCAAGATTCGGAACTATTCCGCCAGTGTTTGGTGAATGGTTCCCAGTTGTTTTCTTTGTATGTATTAGTGTCTTGCTTTTAAAATATGCACGCACATAGTTTTGTTTTAGGATTTTTATTATGGTAGAACATTTTTTTGAAATTAGTCATGAAAATATGGATGGCGACAAAAAAACTCTCGCCCGTACAGGTGTTATGCATCTTCCTCATGGAGATGTACATACTCCTGTTTTTATGCCTGTTGGAACAAAAGGTACTGTAAAGGCTGTATCTAAAGAGTCTCTTGAAGAAATTGGATTTGAAATTATTCTTGCAAATACATATCACATGTACCTGCGTCCTGGTGCTGATATTGTTCAGGAAGGTGGGGGACTTCATGGATTTACAAAATGGAACCGTAATTTTTTGACTGATTCTGGTGGATTTCAGGTGTTTTCTCTTTCGCAGTTAAGAAAGATTGAAAGCGGTGGTGTAACATTCCGCAGTGATATTGATGGAAGCAAACATTTATTTACTCCTGAAAGTGTTGTTCAGACTCAGGTAAAATTGAACTCCGATATTCAGATGCAGTTGGATATTTGTTCTGGTTACGGGGTTGAAAGAAAAGAAGCGGAGCAGGCATTAAAAATTACTTCGGCATGGGCTGAGCGTGCAATAAAAGAATGGAATGTTCAAAGAGAAAATGGTTACAAGGGCATTCTGTTCCCGATTGTTCAGGGAAATTTCTTTGAAGATTTGCGTAAGCAGAGTGCAGAATTTGTAAGTGCCTTGGATACTCCTGGTCTTGCCATCGGAGGACTTAGTGTTGGCGAGCCTCCAGAAGTGTTTGCAGAATATCTTCGTTACACTGTTCAGTATCTGCCGACTGCAAAACCTAGATATGTAATGGGCATTGGTACTCCTGATTACATTTTTGAAGCAGTAGCGGACGGAATTGATATGTTTGACTGTGTTCAGCCGACACGAGTTGCCCGCCATGGACTTTATATAACTCATAATGGAATGCTTTCTATAAAACAAAAACGATTTGAACATGATTTTACGCCTATAGATAATGAGTGTCAGTGTAAGGTTTGCCGTACATATTCAAGAGCTTATCTGCGACATATTTTTAGAGAGCAGGAAATTCTTTCTTCTATGCTTGCAAGTTATCATAATCTTTATTTCCTTCATGCAATGATGAATGAAATTCGCAAGAGCATTCAGGAAGACCGCTTCACTGCATATAAAGATGAATTTTTGAAACGATTTCATTCAAATAATGTTTAATACAACAGAGGAATTGTTATGAAGAAGATGTTTTGTATTGTAAGTACTGCTGTTTTTGTTTCTACTTTAATGTTTGCACAGCAATCTTTGGATGGAAAATCAGAAGATCCTATTGTCCAGCAGTATCTTGAATCTCAGGAAAATGAAGACTCTTCTGCAAAGGAAAGTGCTTACGTCAAAAAAGAAAAAACAGTTCCAGAATCAAAGCGCCCATTGCCTCCTTCTCAGGAAAAAATACAGGAAGTTATTGATAAAAATCCTGAAAGGGCAGAAGAAACTTATATAGATGAGTGTAATGACACATTTAAATATGGCATAGAAGATCAGATTATAGAATCTGTAACAACTCTTACACTTGAAGAAGATCCTCGTTTTGCAGAATCTCTGTATGATTTGTTTCAGGAGTCAAAAAGTTCAAACGTAAAAATAAAGATACTTGGATATTTTACAAAACTGAAAGATCCTTGTTTGGAAGATTTTGCAGTTTCTATTATAAATGATCCTTATGATGAAAAAAAATCTGTTGTAGATGCTTGCTTCCCATATCTTTCTGCTGTGAAAAGTTCTGCAGCTGTAGCAGGACTGGTAGATCTTATGGAAAAGGAAGAAAGCGAATATTTTAACAGTGCCCTTTCTTGTCTTGGCGAAGTTGGAAGCAATGAAGAAGCCGTATTTGTTGCTGAGTATATGGACCGTGATGATCTTACAACTGCACAACGACAAGCTTTGATGAAAGTTCTTGGCAAACTTAAAGCTGTAGAAACTTATGATAAGCTTGTTGGTATAGTTCAGAATGAAGACGAAGATGCTTATGTCCGCATGTATGCCGCAGAAGCAATTGGTGCAATGCAGATGGACGGTGCAGAAGATATTCTTATAGATTTGTTTGAAGATGATAATCCTAATTTGCGTGTCTATGTTTTAAAAGGTCTTTCAAATTTTACAGATCAGAAAGCTACGGAAATCATAATTCAGGCTTTGCGAGATTCTCACTATAAGGTACGAATGGAAGCTGTTTCTGCTGTTGAAAATCAGAAATTAGCAGAAGCAGTTCCTTATCTTATTTATCGTTGCAAAGATAAAGGTGAAGAACAGGTTGTAAAAGATAAATGCTACTCTGTACTTTCTGATTTTAATACACAGGAAGGAAATTCTTATCTTGTAGGTCTTATTACAGATAAGAAAACTGGAGATTCTGTAAAGGGGAGGGTAGCTGTAGCTCTGTTAAAAAACAATTATGCTGGTTCTGATGAAATTATAGAATTGGCACAGAATACTCTCAAAACTGAAATTCATAAAAGCCTAAGATATCTGCTTGGAAAAGAATTTGCAAAATACGGCAGACCTGAATACGAATCAATCTGTGGGGAATTCCTTGCACACAAAGATGTTTCTACTCAGGGAACAGGACTTGATATGTATGCAAAAGGTAAATATGCAAGCCTGACCCCTGAGGTAGAAAAAATTGCACAGGGTACAAAGAAAAATGCAAATGCCAAGAAAGCTAAAAAGATTCTTGGCATTAAAGAAGAGAAAGAAGAAGAATAAATCTAGTTAATTTTTTTTATTCATACATCGTATGCAACATTCTGTATACGATGTTTATTTGTTCTTTGAGTTCCTTTGAAAGTGTTGAATCCTTTGAATCGTCAATTAACTTTTCAAGGGATGCAAGATTTTCATTAAGAGCTGTAATAAAGCCTCTGGAAACTTTGAACCAGTACGAATTATTCCCGTTTGTATAAAGCGTTACAAAACCTAATTCCCTAGTTGTATTTTTTGCAATTGCAACTCTCATTATGCAGTCAAGACTATGAACAAGCATTACAAGATTGTCATCTTTTCGGATGTCAACATTTAATTTGCGTTTCCATTGTGATTCTTCTATAGGTTCAAGATTAAGCATTTTTGCAGCTTTTGCAATAAGCTCCATTTTTTCCTGAGCCATTAATGTAAAGCCACCTTTCATTATGACAGTGCCTTTGAGACTTCCTAACTTCGCTACAATTTGATCCAATTGCTCTCTGGCTATGGCATTCTTAAATTCCTGCCACATTAATTTTATAGTCTTTTTGCCTTTTACTTTTTCGTATGCAAAATCTATGCCACCAATAGAAACGGTTTCTGCATTTTTCTTATTTTTATCTTTGCGTTCTTTTGCAGAAATTTTCTTATCCTGCTTTTCTTTTTTTTCTTTTACTTCAACAACTTTTTCTGTAATCTTCTTAGACTTGCTGAAATGGCTCAACTGCTGTTCAAGAGTAGGATCCAGCTGTTGCAGAATATTCTTTGTAAGAGGCGAAACGCTCATTGCAAACATTCTGCTAGTCTTTACAATTTCTCCTGCAACAATGTATAGTGGATTTGTGCGGAACATAGAAGAGCCTGGGTGAATAGTGATATGGTCTGCTGTAAGCGTGCGGTAGTTTTCTCTTCCTTCACGGATGCATACAAACTGAATCATGCCAGAAGCAATGCAGCAAAGGTAATTGTCCATTACTCCACCACCTGTAATAGGCATTTGAAGTTTTGATGAAACAATTTCTTCCAACTGAGACTTTATGTTTACAATTTCTGCCATGACTTTTTCATCAAGATAATTTACCTTACAGAAACGTTCTTTATGAGATGAATCCATATATCTACGGAACATCTTTACATAGCCTACAAAGTCGCCCTGAATGTCATTAAAGTTGTGATGAGCTTTTCTTGCATCCATTTCTTCTCCAACAGGAAGAACAAAAGGCGACTGGGCACTTAAGAAGGCTGCTGCAATAATAACTTCTTCCAATACATCAGGATAGCGAAGAATGCTTTCTACTATTATTCTGCTTATTCTTGGTTCAAGAGGGAACTCTACCATCAATTTTCCAATCTTGCTGAGAGTTCCATCAGGTTCAATAGCTTTTAGCATGTTGAGTGTTTCAACTGCACTTGCAATGCCTTCTCTTGCAGGTGGAGAAATAAAATCAAACTTGTCAAAATCGGTAATGCCGAGTTCAGACATACGGAGCACAACTTCACTCAAATCTGTTCGGTAAATTTCTTCTGTTGTGTATTCCTGTCTTGTATCAAAGTCTGTTCTTGGATAAAGGCGGTAACAGGTTCCTGGTCTGGTTCTTCCAGCGCGTCCGCGTCTCTGATTACAGCTTGCACGGCTTACAGGAGTTTCAATCAAACTTGAGGTATATGTTCTTGGACTGTAAAAGTTGAGCTTTGCAAGTCCAGAGTCAATGACTGTTGTTACGCCATCAATAGTAACAGAGGTTTCTGCAATATTTGTTGAAAGCACAACTTTCTTTTTTCCAAGAGGTGCTTTATCAAACACTTTTTCCTGTTCTTCTTTAGGTAGACGCCCGTATAACGGAATAAGATGAATCTTGTTGTGAAAACTTGAAATCATGAGCCGCTGCATGCAGTCTTTAATTATTTTTTCACCAGGCAGGAATGTTAAAATATCTCCATCATCTTTGTTATCAAGTACGCGGTCTATAGTCTGTTCAATCTTTGTTATGAGTGCATCTGCGGCAGTCTGGTTCATTGTACTTGCCGCAATTGCAGGAGGATCATATACCATTGCAACAGGGAAAACCTGTGTGTCTATTGTAACAATAGGACATCCGTTAAAGTAATTACTGAAGGCTTCTGCATTCATTGTTGCAGAACTTACAATGACTTTAAAATCTTTACGCTCTGCAAGCACACGTTTTAAAAGTCCAAGTACAAAATCAATATTTAAACTTCGCTCATGAGCTTCATCAACCATAATGACAGAGTATTTACGCATCCAAGGATCCAGCTTCATTTCCTGTAAAAGAATGCCGTCTGTCATTATTTTTATTTTTGTGGTTTCATTCGTTTTGTCCTCAAAACGCATTTTGTAACCGACTAATCCAGGATACCTGGTCTTTAACTGCTTTGCAATGAATTCGCTTACACTTAATGCTGCAATGCGTCTTGGCTGAGTTACAGCTATCATTCCGTTTTCTGCATAGCCTGCCTCATATAAAATGACTGGAAGCTGTGTTGTTTTTCCACTTCCTGTAGGGCTTTGCACAACAATAACTTGATTTGATTTAAGAGAGTCCAGAATTTTTTGCTTTTGTGCATAGACTGGAAGACTTTTGTAATCTATTGCCATGTTGTTTTTCCTTTTATATTTTTCATAAGTTTTATTCTCTGTTCAAGATAATTTGCCCATTTATCGCGTTTTTCATCCCTTAATTCTTGAATAAAGGATTCGTCAAGCTGCTTTATGATATAGAGCAATTCTGGTGTTATATATGTAGTAATGAGTGTTGGATTTACTTGTGCAATATAAATGCCTTTTGTATCGCGTAAAAAACGAACCTGTGCAAGATATCCTTCTCCTGTGTATTCTCTTGGAAGATTTGGATTTGTAAATGAAGGATTTGTTCTTTGTGCACTGATTGTATTTCCCATTGCATAAAAAATCATTTTACGTGGTGTGTTTTCACTGTCCATGACAACTTCCCAGTCTTTTGCAACATGAGGATGATTTGCCCATAAAACATCAACACCAGCATCTAGCAATTGGTGATAAAATTCTGCCTGCTTTTTATTTATGCTTAGTATATATTCTGGCTCGGAACAGTGGATGCTTAATACAAAAATATCGCATGGATTTTTTGCCCTTAGTTCTGTCATTTGCTTTATGAAATTCTTTCGGGCGGTTTCATCGGTACGAATATAATTTATGTAAGAAGACTGGGCATTCTGATTTAATATTTCTGTTACAGCCATAAAAAGAACAGTCCAGCCATCTTTCTTTATGACATTGTATGTGAAAGGAGCTGCTGTAGAATCTTTTAAACCACAGGCATAAACTGGACGGTTAGAATTCATGGTCTGCTGCATAAGCTCGTCAAAGTATTTCTTTGTTTCTTGAATTCCTTCCAATCCCTGATCATTTGTATGATTGTTTGCAAGACTGAATACATTAAAACCAGCATTTATTGCAGCATTTGAATAGGTCTGATGCACATTAAAGTTTGGATATGTTGAAAATCCTCTTTTTTCATCAACAGGGGTTTCAAGGTTTGCAAACGAAAGAGTGCTTTCTTTTATTATAGGTTCTATATCTTTGTAAATTTCATCGTAGTGACCGCGTGAATAATTTGGCGAATGAGCCATAATGTCACCTGCAAAAGTTACCAGCATGCTGTCGGAATTCTTAAACACAGTTTTTGCCGTAACTATTGGTGTATTGTCTGGAAAAAAATTCTCTAAAAAAGACTGTTCCAATGCTTCCTGCGCAAGTCTTTCAAGCTCTTCTTCCTGAGCTTTTTTTTGTTTTTTTGCACTGGTACATGATGAAATTAACAGCATTGAAAGTGCTGCTGATAGGAGAATGAGAATCTTATATATTCGTGAAAAAGGTTGAATCATTCTCCTTTAATACTATCGTTTTTATGCTGTTTTTACAAGGGTTAGCGTTATTTTCCTATATTCTGCAATAAGTTGTTCTAGTGTCCAGCTGGCATTTGCTGAACTTGTACTTGGTAAACATTCAGATGTGAGTTGAAATTGTTTTTCATACTGAAAGCAATGCTTTTTCCATAAAGAAAAGGCTGTTTTTCCAGTACAATAAACATGTCTGATTTTTGATTCTGCAAAAATGTGGTAAAAGTTGTTTGGTTGAGCATTTTTTATGCTTGAATCTGCAGCACCTTCAATCTCACAGCTTGCAAGAACATCCCATAATGCAATTTGATGTCGAATTATAAAATTTTTACGTTCTTGAATTGCCTTTTCTTTATCTGCATGATTATTAGCGTATGTAAAATCTGGTTCATTAAAAAGTGCCGGAAGAATTTTCCAAAATCTATTCTGCTGATGCATGTAGAAAAATCCTGCTTCTCTACTTTTTGGAGATGGCATTGTTCCAAGAATAATTATCCGACTGTTTTTGTTCCATACTGGTGGAATAGGGTGAACTACAATGGATTGCAGGTTTTGATTTTTCATATTTAATCAGAATTAATTGTGTATACTCTTATTTTGTCTTCTTTTCCGCGTATGCTTGCTTCGTCAAAAAATTTAACTTTGCTTTCTTGTAAGTTTTTTCCAAGTTGCAAAACAGTTGCTTCTGAAAGTAGAATGTCAGTTTTGTATGTCTTGCATAGCGATTCCATTCGGCTTGCAGTATTTACAGTGTCGCCTATTATTGTGTATTCCATGCGGTCGGATGCACCTATTGTACCAGCAAACACTTTTCCTGTATGTATGCCTATGCCAAAACGGAGGGGGCTTTTTCCTTCTGCACAAAGCTCTTCATTTAAAGCTGCAAGAGAATGTCTCATGTCTAATGCTGCAAGATATGCATCTTGGGCATGAGTTTCGCTTTTTATTGGCGCACCAAACATTGCCATTATTGCATCGCCAATGTATTTATTTATGATGCCATTATGTTTTGCAATGCATTTTCCAAGAACAGTAAAGTATCTGTTTAGAAGCGAAACAACTTCTTCCGCCTGCATTTTTTCACTCATGGCAGTAAAGCTTCTTATGTCACAGAAAAGTACTGTTACCTCCAGACTTTCACCTTTTAATGCAACACCACTTTTCATAAGATAGTCTCTTACATTCGGATCTACAACTTTGCCAAAAGTGTCTCTCATGAATTCTTTTTCTGCAAGAGCACAGGTCATGTCATTAAAAGTGTCTGCAAGACTTCCCATCTCATCATTTGTAATTATATGCAATTTTGTTTTGTAGTCACCTGCCTTTATTCGTTCTGCGGCATGTGTAAGTTCCTTTAATGGACTGACTATTTTTCTTGACAGCATGAGTGTAATTAAAAAAGCTGTGACAAGCAGTACCGAACTTATGAATAAGAGCCCCTTGTGAATTTTTATTCCATTATTAATCAGTATTGCTGACATGCCATTTATTAAATATGCCATTGGCCACAGCGATGAAATTATAAAGGTCATGGCAAGAAGTACACCAAAGGTTGGCCTAAAAGAAGTGTGAACTGTAGAAATTTTTCCTTCTGGAAATAATAAAGGAAGCAGAATCCTTTGGTTTAAAGCTTCTAGAATTAGATATACCATGGTAAAGGAAGAAATTCCAACCATGAGAGATGATATTGCACTTGTTGTTACAAGTAAGCGTATGGCAATGCCTAACTTATATTTTGCAATAAAACTATAGGCAATCATTATTAAAAGATTTGAAAGCCATCCAGACAAACTTGCCGTTGCCATGACCAAAGGCAGTTGAACGGCTCTTTGTTTGAGTTTTTCTTCCGTTCCGTTACGAAGAAAGTACCAAAGACATACAATGACTGGCATTGTAAATGGAATGAAGGTTGCTAAAAAGCAGGCTAATTTTGAATCATTAACAAATTTAAGCCATTTTGACACCGTATCCTGATCAATAACAGGCGACGGTGTTATGGACAAGGTTATGTTTATTACAGCATTGGTAAATACTGTAATTACCGTATATAATATGCCAGTCTTTCGTAAGGTATTGGTACTGTTCATTAATTATATTTTATATGCTCTTATGGCTATTTTCAAGTTGCTGAATGATTTCCGTGATGATTGCATTTTGCATCAAAGTTTGGCTTTAATTCTCCTTTTGCAAAAAGTTCTGCGGCATCATCGGCACTTCCTGTAATTCCTGGCAATTCTTTTAATCCGCTTGCGGCTATTGCGTCAACAGCTCCCTGTCCGCGGTTTCCAAGAATTAAAACTTCTACACCAATACTTTTTAAGAAAGGAGGTAATGCATGATGCCCATTTCCTCCATTATCTATTACTTCAGAAGAAATAATCTTACCGTCTTCTATTTGATAAATCTTAAAATATTGAGTTTTTCCAAAATGCTGAAAAACATTTCCTGTTTCTTTTTCATAAGTTACTGCGACTTTCATAGTGTTTATATTAGATTATTATAGAGAACTTGTCAAACTTGGTAAGATTTGAATTGAAGAAAAATAGAATATAAAATATTAAAAGATTTATTTGCATTCTGTAGGAAGGCTCTAAAATGCCACATGTAGAAATTAAATGTTTTCCTGGTAGAAGTGATGAACTTAAAAAAATGTGTGCCGAAAAGGTTGCAGCTGTAATTGCAGAAACTTTAGGATGTAAAACTTCGAGTGTATCTGTTGCAATAAAAGATGTTGAGCAAAATAATTGGAAAGAAGAAGTCTGGGATAAAAATATTGTAAAAGATAAAGATTATTTATATAAAACTCCTGGATATACTTGTGAATAAACTTTTGCTACTGGAATGGAACTCCGTTGCTTACTAGAACGGAACACCGTTACTTACTAGAATGGAAAAAAGTTGCTACTAGAACGGAACACCGTTACTTACTAGAACGGTACACCGATGCTACCGAAACGGAACACCGTTACTTACTAGAACGGAACACCGTTGCTACCGAAACGGAACTCCGTTACTTACTAGAATGGAACTCCGTTACTTACTAGAATGAAAAAATATTTAGTATCGAAACAAAATTATGCCTGAAAAAACAGAAAAATTTTTGAAAAATCAAGTTTAAACTACATTTTGGTATGGGTGTTTTGGTGTATGTTATGTTCATAAGGATTAAACATAAAACCTGCAGGAAAATCCTAAAAAAACAAATTAATAAGGAAGGTAATTATTATGAATATTAACACTTTAAACACACAGCCACTTACAAGCAAGACAGGAAACCTTGCAATAGCACTTTATCCAAACAGTTTGGTAAATGAAGAAGGAAAGAAAATCTTGTATTATGCCCGCGTAATAAACCGTAGCCGCATGACCATGGAAGACATTGCCGATGACCTTGTTTCTAACGGAATGGCAGAATCTAAACATGATATTGTAAATACTTGGAAACTCATTGGTAATGCCGTAATGTGTCGTCTTGCAGAAGGAATGTCTGTAGATACCTGTCTTGGCTTGTTACGCCCTTCTGTTTCTGGTACTTTTGACACTGCAAGCAGTGAATTTGACAGAAGTAAACACTCCATAACGGTACATTATCGTCCAAGTAAGCAGATTACAGACATAATGAATGATCTTACTCCTGTAATTGCTCAGGGTAATCGCATTATGCCAGAGATTATCAGCGTGAATGATAAAACAATTATGGCGGATGAAAATGCAGATGAAACATCTTGCGTAATGAAAGCTGGGGGATTCTTCTCTATAACAGGAAAGAATATTCTTGTTAGGGGTGAAGAAAATTCCGAGCAGGGTGGAAGTTCTACTGACAGCAGCATAGGTCTTTTCTTTGAGAACACAGAGGATGAATCCAAGAGCGTGCGTCTTGCACCGTCTCAGATTTACCATAATACGTCAAGTCTTTTGGAAGGTATTGTTCCTGAGCTTGAAGCTGGAACTTATAAAATCCGTGTGGCAACCCGTTTTTCTGGATCTTCGGGAACAAGAAAGACTATCCGTGAAAATACCTTTGAAAAACTGATTACTATTGTTTAGTTTTCGAGGCTTGTAAAACTCATTATTACGCCAGTCTTCTGGACACCTAAAACTTGATGCCCAGAAGGCTGGCGGCTAATGTGCCTGCAAAACAAAAGACTACCGCGAATGTATGCATTGACTTGTATTAAAATTCTAATTACAATAACAGAATGGTAGAAGCAAAAGAAATAGAGCAGTTTGATACTGATGAAGAAGATTTTGATACCGTTATGGCGGAAGATATTAACTTTTCTGGTTCCATTTTCTTTGAAAAGCCTTTTATGATAAAAGGTTCTGTAGACGGTTCAATCGATTCAAAAAGCGATTTACTTATAGATTCCTCTGCAGTTGTTCGTGCAGATATTACTACAGACCGTGTGTATATCCGCGGGAAAGTAGAAGGCAACATTACTGCAAAGCGTCTTATTTATGTAGCATCTACTGGTTCCGTTACAGGAGATATAACTGCTGGACAGGTTGTTCTTGAGCCAGGTTCAGTTTTTTCTGGTAAATGCACAATGAAAACTACTGCTTAGGATGACATTATGAAACATTCTTTAAAGAAAATATTATGCTGTTTATGCTTTATTGCAGGCTGGACTGTTTTTGCCCAGCAGGTAGAGCGTAAGGATGCCTGGAAACTGTATAATGAAGATCAGTATGAGGAAGCTATAGAGGTTTGCGAAAAAGAAATTGCATCCAATCCAGACAGTTTGGATTCTTATTGTGTTTTATGCTGGTCTCTTGTGGCAAACAAACAATACATGGCTGCAGAAGAAAGAGCAGCTAAGGCTCGCGAACTGTTTCCTTATGATGTCCGTATTCTGGAAGTGTTGGCAGAATCTAAATTCTATCAGGGTAAGAATGTAGAGGCCCTTGCATTATTCCAGAAATATGTTTCATCTGCACCAGAAAGTGCTACTCGCTATGGCAGGGCATACTTTTTTATGGGCGAAATTTATATCCGCCAGTCCCAGTTTAATCATGCGGACATTGCTCTTACTGCATCTGTCCGTTACGATTCTATGAGATATTACTGGTGGTCTCAGTTGGGTTATGCTCGTGAAATGTGCAAGAACTACAAGGAAGCAATAGTTGCTTATGATAAAGCTCTTTCTATTAATCCTGGCGATTATGATTCAACACGAGGCAAGACTCGTTGTGAGTCTCATTTATAATGAATAATACAGAAACACGATATTCCGTACATTTTGAAACATTGGGCTGTCGTCTGAATCAGGATGAATCTGAAGGGGCAGCCCGTTCTTTTTCTTTAAATGGTTTTCATGCTGATTTAGAGCCTGTTACCGCAAAAACGGCTGTTAGTGAAAATACGGTTCTTGCAGTAATAAACACCTGTACCGTTACAGGAAAAGCAGAGCAGAAAGCAAGGCGTCTTATTCGTCTTATGCTTGAAAAATATCCATCTGCACCTGTTATTGTAACTGGCTGTTATGCAGAGCTGGATGCTGCTGAAATTTCAGCCATCTGTCCAGAACGCATTGTTGTTCTTGCAGGAACAAAGAAATCTCAGCTTGCAGCCATTGCATCTAAGATGAAGACTTCGGGAAGCATGACTGCTGGTGAGCTAAATGATTTTATTGCAAGCAAGCCTTCATTTATTACAGCTCCAGAACAGACGCCTTTAAAGATTCCTGCATTAAATCCTTTTTCTCTGTACACTCCTGTGTTTGAAAAACATAGCCGTGCCTCAATTAAAATTCAGGATGGCTGCAATTGTGCCTGTACTTTCTGCCGCATTCACCTTGCTCGTGGCAAGTCCGTTTCTCTTGCGGTAGAGGATGTTGTAAAGCGGGTTCAGGAGTTGGAACGTCTTGGTAATCATGAAGTTGTTTGTACTGGTGTAAATCTTAGTCAGTATTCAGCAATTGGCAGTGACGGTGCAACTTATTCTTTTGCAAAGCTTTTAGCCTTGCTCTTAAAAGAAACCGATCACATTTCGTTTCGTGTTTCAAGTTTTTATCCGCAAAGCGTATCGGATGAATTATGTGAGGTTCTTGCCGATTCCCGTGTTCAGTCTTTCTTTCATCTTAGCATACAGTCTGGCAGTGAGCGTATTCTTTCTTTAATGAAACGCCCTCATTCTGTGGAACACGTTGTTCAGTCCATACAGAAGATTCGCAGTGTAAAAGAAAATCCTTTTATTTCCTGCGATATTATTGCTGGTTTTCCGGGTGAAACAGAAGAAGATTTTGCTCTGACTCAGAAGCTGTGTCTGGAACAGCAGTTTGCTTGGATTCATGCATTTCCTTATTCTCCTCGTCCTGATACACCTGCAAAGGATATGCGTCCGCAGATTCCTGAACGCATAAAAGGCGAGCGGGTAAAATGGCTTACGGATATTGCTGTAAAGGGAAAAGTTGACTACATAAAATATTGGACAGGTAGGACTCTGTCTGCTGTTGTTGAAAACAGCCGTTCTTTGCGCATTCATGGTCTGTCTCATGAACCGCAGAAAGCCATTCATTGCGTAACGGAAAATTTCCTGCATGTAGAATGTCCTGCTGCTTTTAATGCTGAGCCGCTGAATAATGTAGTTCCTGGTTCTCTTGTGAAAGTCAATATAACTGATGTTCTTTCAGATTCCATTGCTGCTGGTAAGGAACTTGATTGCAGGGGAATCATTGTTTAGCAATGCTCCTGCAGGAATTTCTTTCTATTATGCTTGGGGTAAATGATATATGTCGCGGTGTTGTATCAGGACCTTTGATTGCATAATCCATCAAATCTACAGAAGCAATGCCTACGCTTCGTATTTTCATGTCTACACATGTTAAGTTCAGAGATCGTGCTAAAAGTGTATTGTCATGGCTCATTAGTGATACATCATTCGGTACGGAAAGTCCCATCTCATTAAGTGCTGAAATAGTTCCCATTGCAATGATGTCATTTGCCGTAAAGATTGCAGTTGGCCGATTTCCTTCTTTCAGGTATTTGAGTACAGCTTCTCGTGCTGTATCCATGCCTTCTTCATAGTCTACATTGTCTGCTTTTACACAGTCTTGTTCTGGCGGAGTAATGCCCAGTTTTTCAAGTTCTTCTTTCCATATACGCTCTTTAAGTTTGAAAGAATATCCATAACTTCCACATATATAGGCAATTCGTTTGTGTCCAAGTCCTGTAAGGTATGCCATCGCATCTCTCATGCCCTTTTCCTGATTAACTGTAATGGAGTTGCATTCCAAGTCTCCCTGTGAGGAGTGTATGATTACAAATGGAATCCTTTGCGCAATTCTGCTGTAAAACTCAAATTTTCCTTCGCCCATATCAGGATCGTGCATTATGATGCCGTTTACTTTGTGGGCTATTAAGTCCATAAGGTAGCGGTATTCCGTATCATTGTCTATACAGTATACCGTGTAACATACTATATTGCGCGAATTGTATGTATTTGCGACTTCTTCTGCAAATTCCGTAGTGTATGGATTTGTCATACTGTGGCTGATGATTGCGATGGTTGTAATTTGTGAAGGAGAACTTATTAATTTTTTTGTAAGTGATTCTGGTACGTAATTTATTCTGCGTATAACATGTTCCAGTTTCTTTCTGGTTTCTTCTTTTACAGGTCCGTTGTTTAGAAATCTTGAAACTGTAGCTATTGATACTCCAGCTTCCTGTGCAATCTCAGTTATAGTCATGTTGTAATTCTACAATAGAAAAAAGCTCTTGTAAAGTTATTACATTGATTTTGAAAAATTTTACAAAAATTATGAAAAAATTTGCTTTACAAATGAAAAAACTGCTCGTATAATTAAAATATGAAAGTCAAAGGTTATGAAATAAAGCGAAGCTTAGTTGCTTTCAGTTTTGTAGTACCATGTCTGTTGGGGTTCATTTTCTTTTATCTGTACCCGACTGTACGCGGTTTTATCTATAGCTTTACAGATTGGGACTTGTTCAGTTCAGCTCGTTTTGTAGGGCTTAAGAATTACGGTACTCTTTTTAAAGACCCGGATTTTTGGATTTCCATGAAAGTCACCGTATGTTATGTCCTTCTTAACATTCCGCTCCAAACCGTTCTTGCGTTGATGATAGCTATAATTATGAATAGATCTGGCAGAAGCGGTTTTTTGCGTGGAGTTTTCCTTGTTCCATGGATTATGTCAAATGTTGTTGTTGGTCTTCTGTGGTTCTGGATGCTTGATCCTCCTTTAGGGATTGTTGATGCACTTCTTGTAAAAATGGGCTTACAGAAAATAAACTTTTTGGCAGATACAAAAACTGCTCTTCCTTCCATAGCAGGCATTAATATTTGGCGTCACATGGGATACACGGCTTTGCTTGTTTTTGCAGGTTTGCAGAGTGTTCCTAAAGAAATAGAAGAGGCTGCAATCATTGACGGTTGTGGATCTTTCAGAAAGTTTTTCTTTGTTGTTCTTCCATATATTCGCCCTGTAATGCTGTTTGTTGTTGTAACAACTGTTATCGGTTCATTCCAGATTTACGATACAATTGCCGTAACAACAAAGGGTGGTCCTGTTACCGCTACGTATGCGATTTATCTGTTTATATACAAGAACGGATTTGAAGCGTACAAGATGGGATATGCATCTGCGGCTTCTATTGTACTTTTTGTAATTCTTGCATTCATAAGCTTTATGCAGATGAAGTTCTTCAGAGCAAATGAGTCTGATAATTAATCAAAGGTGGTGTAATTCATGAATAAAGAAATGATAAAAAAAGAAATGAGTTTCGGCCATATCATGATGTGGATTGTAATACTCTTGTTGCTCTTTGTAACGTTGTTCCCATTTTACTGGGTTATTAGAACTTCTTTTACACCTGCCTCTCTGATATATTCAGATGCTATCAAACTTATTCCGTCTAGGTTTACAGGAATGAACTTTGTTCGCGTACTTGGATTTGTAAGTGCAGAAGAGTCTCTTGCACTTGGAGGTTCTGGACAGAGTGTAAACTTCCTTGTCAACTTGCGTAATTCTTTTGTTATTGCTTTTTTGACAACTGTTTGTCAGGTGTTCTTCTGTTCAATGGCAGGTTACGGATTTTCACGTCTGCGTTTCCCAGGAAGAGATAAGATTTTTGCACTTATTCTTGCAACAATGATGGTTCCAGGTGTAGTAATGATGATTCCTAACTTTGTATTCATTCGTCAGCTTGGACTTTTGAATACTTACGGTGGCATTGTTCTTCCTGCCCTGTTTATGACACCTTATTCTGTTTTCTTTATGCGTCAGTTCTTTATGGGAATTAATAAAGAAATAGAAGAAGCTGCATACCTTGATGGGGCGGGACAGTACAAAACCTTCTTTATGATTATCATGCCATTAATGCAGACTGCTGTAATTACACTTGCTGTAACAATAGCAATTAACACATGGAATGATTATATGTGGCCTTTGATTGTTGGTAGAAAGGAAGAACTCAGAACTCTTACAGTTGCCTTGGGCGTATTCCGCTCACAGACTCCACAGGGACAGCCTGACTGGAGTGGTATGATGGCAGGTACAGTTCTGGCAATCATCCCTGCATTTATTATATATGCATTCTTGGGAAAGAAGATTGTCAATTCAATTCAGTTCAGCGGATTCCGTTGATATTTTACTTCGGAAGAAACTATAGAGAGATTATATTTTAATTCATGCTTTCAGGAGGAATGTAACATGAAAAAGTCGTTGGGTGTAGTAGGTTGTGTACTTGCAGGCATGCTTGCAGTAATGGGAACTTCATGTTCAAACAAAGACGGAGCTGGAGCTAAAAAGTCTGGCGGCAAGACTGTAACAATCAAGTACGAATTGTGGGATTCAAACCAGCTCCCTGCTTATCAGGCTGCTGCAGATGAATTTACAAGAAGAAATCCTAACATCAAAATTGAAATTGCTCAGCTCGGATGGGATGACTATTGGACAGGTTTGCAGACAGAAATGATTGGTGGTTCTGCTTCTGACGTATTCACAGACCATCTTGCAAAATATCTTGACTTTGCAAATAAAAATCAGCTTGTTGACTTGGCTCCTTACATTAAGAAAGATAATGTAGATACTTCAATCTACATGAACAGCCTTGAAAAATTGTGGCAGACAAAAGATGGAAAGACTTACGGTCTTCCAAAAGACTGGGATACAATCTGTATTGTATACAACAAAGATATTACAGATAAAGCTGGAATCAGCCATGATGAATTGAACAACTTGAAATGGAACTATGATGACGGTGGATCTTTTGAAACAATGATCAGAAAACTTTCTGTAGATGCTGCAGGACGTAACGGTCTTGATCCAAAGTTTGATAAGAACAATGTTGTTCAGTATGGTCTTGTTCTTGCTCACAGTGATGATCGTGGACAGGCTCAGTATTCTGGTCTTGCATGTGCTACTGGTTGGATGTATACAGATGGTCTTTATGACTGGAACTATCACTATGATGATCCACGCTTTATCAACACAATTAAATGGTTGAAAAAGATGCAGGATGACGGATACCTTACACCATATACAGAAACAGCAAACGGTACAGCTGCTGTATTCAATTCACAGAAAGCTGCTCTCGTATTCGACGGTTCTTGGATGATTGGTTCTTATAAGACAAATGGTGTATTCGAAGTTGGCTTTGCACGTCTTCCAGAAGGTTCTGCAGGACGCAAGAGTATGATTAACGGTCTTGGTGACTCTATCTGGGTGGGAAGTAAGCACAAAGACGAAGCATGGGAATGGGTAAAGTTCCTTGCATCTAAGGACGCTCAGGACATAATCGGTTCTTATGGTGTTGTATTCCCTGCAATCGAAAGCGGTGTAAACAAGGCTTTGGAAACATACAAGACAAAGGGTTACGATGTATCTGCATTTACAGATGAAGCAAAAGCTCCTAACGGAACATTCCTTTATCCTATCGTAGATCATTCTGTAGAAATTGGTCAGATCATGACTCGTACTTTTGATGAAATCTTCCTTGGTCAGAAAGATGTAGAATCTGCACTTAAGGATTCTAACAATCAGGTTAAGTCATTGTTCAAATAATTAAGAATATAATTTAAATGAC
>CAMVEQ010000043.1:0-22847 GCA_947166545.1 uncultured Treponema sp.
TTTACAAAGAAAGATGACATTCATTACGAAAAGACGATATACGCAAAATGGACTGCAAAGGTTCAGTTTAAGGGTGAAAATATCAGCACTCATGCAATAGAAACTATCATGACTGGTTTTGACGGCATTTGGTACGGCGCTAAGGTTTCAAATCCTGGGGAGCCGACAGTACCAAGCGGTGCAACATTCGGCGGATGGTACACAGGAACTTACAACGAATCTACTGGTAAGGTAACCTTCGGTTCTGAGTATGACTTTAATTCTGCTGTAACTGAGGACATTACACTTTACGCAAAGTGGAACTTTGTAATGCATAACGTAACCTATGTTTCTGTACCTAGGGCTGTTCCTACAGGAACTGCAACAGAGTTTAGGAAAATAGAAGGAATTCCAACACTGCCGACAATTTCGTCACCTACAGCTGCTGGCTGTTCATTTGTTGGATGGACACAGGACGAAAACTTTACTTTAACTACAACTCCAATAACCTCAATTCCTGCAAATACGACTACTGACGTAACTCTGTATGCAATATGGAAGGTTGGAGTTTACTTTATGAATGATCTAGGCTCAACAACCTCTTTCGTAGTTTATGGGGGAGCACTTACAAAACCTGCAGATCCTACAAAGTCTGGAGCAACGTTCGGAGGATGGTACAAGGGTACTGTGGATGGAGAAGGTAATGTAACGCTTGCTACAGAAGCCTATGACTTTGATGATGCCGATAAAAACAAAGTTACAAAAAGCATTGACCTGTATCCAAAGTGGAATGCAACGGTAACGTTTGACAGTCAGGGCGGAAGCGCAGTCACGGCAAAGACTGTTACATGCGGACAGAAGACAACTGCCCCGACAGCACCGACTAAGACAGGATGGAGTTTTGCAGGCTGGTACACGTCAACTGATGGAGGAACAACGCTTTCCTCTGAAGCCTTTGAGTTTTCTGAAACTGAAATTACAGAAAACATTACGCTGTATGCAAAGTGGGAGCTTGGCATAGGCGGATTGAGTGACTACCTTAGAGATTTGCCAACAGGAAGCAAGGAATCACCAAATGTGCTGCCGGCAATAACCGGGCTTACGGCAAGCAACTGGACGGATATAAAGACTGCACTGACAGCCAACAGCACGAAGTATGTAGACCTGTCTGCAACGGCACTGCCTGCTGGGATTACCACAATGGAAGAGGGGTTCAAGAACTGTACAAATCTTGTGGTTGCTCCTGCAATACCTGATGGAGTCACTAACATGCGTAGATGTTTCAATAGCTGCAGTAGCCTGACGGTAGCTCCTGAAATACCTGATGGTGTCACGAGCATGTCTGAATGTTTCTCTTTCTGTTCAAGCCTTACTGAAGCTCCTGTAATCCCTGATTCAGTCACGAACATGTATGGCTGTTTCAAAAGCTGCAGTAGCCTGACGGCAGCTCCTGCAATACCTGATGGAGTCACGGACATGGGCTGCTGTTTCGATTGCTGTCTTGGGCTGACGGCAGCTCCTGCAATACCTGATGGAGTCACACGCATGATTAATTGCTTCTTTAACTGTCTCCTCCTTACTTCAGCTCCTGCGATTCCTGATAGTGTCACGGACATGTTTTCATGTTTCTATGGCTGTGAAGGCCTTACCGGGGAGATTGTCATTAATGCAGTTATTACGGATTCTGAGGACTGGGAAGGTGCATTTAACAATGTACCTTCCAGCGTAACGGTAAAAGTAAAGACTGGAATGAAGAGTGTAATTGAGACTGCAGCCAGTTCTGGTTCACACCCCTATACTATAAACTGTAATATTGTAGAAATGCCGTAAAGCGCACGGTCTAACAAAAAAGGCTGTCCAAGAAGCAAAAGCTTCAGTCGGACAGCCTTTTTTACTTTTTCAGCTTGTGTAGTGTGCACTACACCTCTTGCAAAGTTGCCTCTTTTGCGAGATCTGTTGCCAGCTCTTCAATCTTTTCAAGCGGCAACCCCGTATATTGTGAAATCTTTTCTATTGGTAGATTGTCCTCCAGCATGTTTCTGGCACTTGCGATTTTTGCTTCATTAATGCCTTGCTTTTTACCTCTCTTTTCGCCTCGTTTTTCTCCAATGCGAATTCCTTCAAGCCTTACATCAGTGTCATGCAGGCTCCATGAAAGGTAAAATTTCTTGTTTGACTCTACTGCTTTCTGTGTCTCTACCATATTGCCTATCCTCCGTGTAAACTCTGATTATAAGCCTCGTCAAACCAACGCCAACCGTCCTCGCTTATTTTATCAAGTGTCTTTTCCGCACACATAATGCCCCCGTTAGACTTGCTTTGATGTTATCTCCGCCGCTAGCTCCTCTATTTTTTCCAAAGGCAATCCTTCTGCTTTTGCAATCTGTTCATGCGACAAAACCTTCATTGCAAGCAGTTTTCTGGCAGCTTCAATCTTTGCTTTTTCCTCTCCTTCTTTCAGTCCTTCCCGTCTACAGGCATTCATGCTGCTTACGTAATCAATTCTGAAACTCTGATTATAAGCTTCATCAAACCAACGCCAGCCGTCCTCGCTTATTTTATCAAGTGTCTTTTCTGCACACATAATGCCCCCATCTGTCTTAACAAGTTCGCCTATCAGCTTCTGTCTTTCTGGATTATCTGCCTCTTTAAAAAAGGTACCCCATTTTATGACGCTTGGCAAGGTTTTAATGTCGGTTTTATCATCAACAGGCGGCAGTTTTGGCAGTTCCAGAAAGATTACGTTGATGGTGTCCGACAGCCTTGCTCCGTCATTAATGTCAGTAAGTGTGTAGCGGTGCAACGGTTCATTATTTGTCTTGTCATATTTGAAATCCATTACGGTAATCTGGTAAGACTTTGGCAGGTCGTCCCAGTCATCGCCTTTTACGGCGATGGAACTCACAAGCCGTGCGACGTAATATTCCGCACGCTTTCCGTAGTCGTACTTCCTGTCCAGCCCCTGCATCTCAACCTGTGCCCTTGTGCCGTCATCGAAGATACAGTTTATGTCGTACCGTATGCCTTTCTGCCCCTCAAACTTTTCTGCAGGCTCGTTTTCACGCACAGTTACATCCGTGACTGTTCTTCCAATCATTGCCGAAAGGAAAGACCTCAGTGCAGTCCGCGAGTCGTCCGTGTCCTGAGTAAAGATTGCCTTAAAGGTGCCGTCGAGTCTTGGATTCAACATTCTGAATTGTTTATTATCTTTCATTTATGATACTCCTTACTATAGATATGTGCGAGATGTATCATTTTCGTATAGAAAAGCTGAAAAAAAGTGAAAAATTTTTGTTTATTAGCCTAAACCTACACAAGAAAAGTTTTCCATTCCAGACGGTTTTTAATATAAAAATATTGTTATAAAGTGCAATTCATTCTATAATGGTCTGATATAGGAGTATCAAAAATGAAAAAGATTTTTGCTTGTGTTTTGGCTGCAGTTGCAGCATTCGCACTCATTTCATGCAGCAAGAAAGAAGCTGCTTCAAGTGCGTCTACTGAAAAGGCTACTGCTGCAATTCGTGTTGCAATGGTAACAGACTATGGTGACATTACAGACCAGTCTTTCAACCAGACAACTTATGCAGCATGTAAGGAATTCGCTGCAGAAAACAACCTTGACTTCAAGTACTACAAGCCATCTGGAGACTCAACAGAAGCTCGTGTTTCTTCAATTAACGCTGCAATTCAGGATGATTACAACGTTCTTGTTCTTCCTGGTTTTGCTTTTGCAGAAGCATTGGTAAAGACTGTAGATGACAACCCTGAAATTACATTCATTGCTCTTGATGTTAGCGAGTTTGATGTTACTTCATCAGCAGAAGGAATGGGAAAAAGCAACTGGAAACTTCCTTCAAATGCATTCTGTGCAGTATATGCAGAAGAAATTCCTGGATACTTTGCAGGTTATGCAGCTGTAAAGGAAGGCTATAAGCACCTCGGATTCCTTGGCGGAATGTCTGTTCCTGCTGTTATCCGCTATGGTTATGGTTTTGTTCAGGGTGCAGAAAAGGCTGCTTCTGAAATGGGCATTGCAAAAGACGTTACAATTGAATACGTATACGGCGGACAGTTCTACGGTGACCAGACAATCACAGCTGCAATGGATACATGGTATCAGCAGCGTGGTGTTGAAGTTGTATTTGCATGTGGCGGCGGAATTTGGACATCTGCATGTGAAGCAGCTGCTAAGACAAACGGTAAGGTTATTGGTGTAGATGTTGACCAGACAGAACTTATCAATGCTTATGGTGATGGAATGTGTGTAACTTCAGCAATGAAGGGACTCGGTGCAACTGTAAAGGCTGTTCTTAAGAGCGTAATGGATGGTTCTTGGTCTCAGTATTCTGGCAAGATTTCTTCACTCGGTCTTGTTTCTGCAACAGACTTGGATGCAAACTTTGTTCAGCTTCCTACAGATACATGGGTAATGAAGAACTTCTCTGTTGATGATTACAAAGCTCTTGTAGCAGATGTATTCAACGGCAAAGTTGCAGTTTCAAGCAGCACAGATGCTGAACCTGCTCATACAATTACTCTTAACATGTATAAGAACATAAAATAAAAACTTAATTTTACGGACTTTTCTGTGCCTTAAACGCACGGAAAAGTCCTTTTTTATAGGTAGGATGCTTTTAATGAATGATCAGTACATAATTGAAATGCTTCATATTACAAAGAAGTTTCCCGGAATCATAGCAAATGATGATATAACTTTGCAGTTGAAAAAAGGAGAAATCCATGCCCTTCTGGGAGAAAACGGAGCTGGAAAATCAACACTAATGAGCGTCCTGTTCGGCTTGTATCAGGCTGAAGAAGGCGAAATCAAGAAAAACGGAAAAACCGTTAAAATTCAAAACCCTAATGATGCAACCGCCCTTGGCATTGGCATGGTTCATCAGCATTTCAAATTGGTAGAATGTTTTACGGTTCTTGATAATATTATTTTGGGAACAGAACCTGTAAAAAATGGATTCGTAGACAGAAAGACTGCTCGTTCCAGAATTGTAGAACTGAGCGAACGCTATGGACTTTCTGTAGATCCTGACGCAAAAATAGAAGATATTACTGTAGGCATGCAGCAACGCGTAGAAATCTTAAAGATGCTGTACCGCGAAAATGAAATACTCATTTTTGATGAGCCTACTGCGGTTCTTACACCTCAGGAAATTACCGAACTCATGAAAATTATGAAGAATCTGGTTGCAGAAGGCAAATCAATTCTTTTTATTACACATAAATTAAACGAGATTATGGCTGTTGCAGACCGATGTTCTGTTCTGTGTAAAGGAAGGTATATTGGTACTGTAAACATTGCGGACACTTCCAAAGAAGAACTTAGCCGCATGATGGTTGGCCGTGATGTAAACTTTTCTGTAGACAAGGTTGACGCAAAACCTGGAAATCTTGTTCTTAAAATAGAGCACATGAATGTAGCAAGTAAAATTCATAAAAATCTTGCTGTAAAGGATGTAAGTCTTGAAGTTCATGCTGGTGAAATTGTAAGCATTGCAGGAATTGACGGTAACGGTCAGGATGAGTTTATTTACGGACTTACAGGACTTGAAAAGCTTGCAGAGCCTGAAAATACACACATTATGCTTGATGGCTTGGATATTACCAAAAAGTCTATTCGTGAACGCAGCAAGGCTGGCATGAGTCACATTCCTGCCGACCGCCATAAATATGGACTGGTGCTTGATTATACTCTTGAGCAGAACATGGTTTTGCAGCGTTACTGGTCCAGCGACTTTCAGAAGTATAATTTTATAAAGAATAAAGAAGTATCGGCTTTTTCTAAAAAACTCATAGAAAAGTTTGACGTCCGTAGCGGACAGGGCAATAAAACTGTTGTCCGTGCAATGTCTGGTGGCAATCAGCAGAAAGCAATCATTGCCCGTGAGCTTGATAAAGAGCATAAACTTTTGATTGCCGTACAGCCAACTCGTGGTCTTGATGTCGGTGCTATAGAATATATTCACAGGCAGATTGTTGCAGACAGAGATAACGGTGCTGCTGTTCTGCTTGTTTCTTATGAATTGGATGAAGTTATGAATTTGAGTGACAGAATTCTCGTTATGTATGAAGGTGAAATTGTAGGAGAACTTGATCCTAAAAAGACATCTCCTGAAGAACTTGGACTTTACATGGCTGGTGCCAGACGTAATGTTGGAGGTACAGCATCATGAACAAAAAGAACTTAACAAAGTTTTCAATATTGTCTTCGGGAAGCATGCAGTCTATTATATCTTCCGTAATCTGTGCGCTCATAGGAATTTTTGTAGGATTTATCATTCTTCTTGCCATTAATGCAGAAAATGCACCAAAGGCAATGTCTACAATCCTAAAAAACTTTATGTACTTTAAAAAGCATCCACAGCAGCTTTACTATTTTGGAAGTACTCTTGTAAAATCTGTTCCGTTGATTTTGTGTGCTTTGTCTGTATTGTTTGCGTATAAGGCTGGTCTGTTTAACATTGGGGTTGGCGGACAGTATTGTCTTGCAATCGGCATTTCGCTATGGTGTGCTTTGCACTGGCATTTGCCATGGCTTTCCTGTGTGCTGATTGCAACTCTTACGGCTGCTGTTTGGGGAGCAATTTCCGGTGCGTTAAAGGCTTTCTTCAACATTAACGAAGTCATTGCGTGCATCATGATGAACTGGATAAGCCTTTATCTTGTAAACGTCCTCATGCACAATGAAAGCGTCATGAACCTTACTCTTTCAGAAACCTATTCTGTTCGTAAGCTTTCCGCGCAGTCTCTCATTCCTTCTTGTGGACTTGGTAAGTTTTTTCATAATAATGAATATGTTACAATAGCAATTCCCCTTACGATTATTATTGCTGTAATCATAATGGTTGTTCTTTCAAAAACAACTTTCGGTTATGAACTTAGGGCAACAGGATTGAATAAAAATGCTGCAAAATATGCAGGCATGAAAGATAAGACAAATATCATTTTGACAATGGCTATTGCTGGTGCTCTTGCGGGGCTTGCCGCTTCTTTGTATTACCTTACAGACATTCAGGCTTGGAAGACTAGTTCTTCTGTTCCTGGCATGGGCTTTAATGGCATTGCGGTTGCTTTCCTTGGCGGATTGCATCCAATCGGCGTTATTTTTGCGGGATATTTTATTGAGCACCTTACGCTTGGTGGAAGTTATATTGACATGCGCTATTACAACCCTCAGATTGCGGATTTGATTTCTTCAATAATTATTTACACATGTGCTTTTGTTTTATTCTTTAAAAATACACTTCTTTCGTTATTTTCAAAGATTTCCCTGAAAAAGCAGGAGGAAAAATAGCCATGCTTTTAATTCAGTATACATTGATTTATGCTTCAGTTTTGATTTTTGTTGCTCTCGGAGGCATGTTTTCCGAACGCAGCGGTGTAATAAACCTTGGTCTTGAAGGCATTATGGTAATGGGTGCGCTTGGCGGTGCATTTACTCTGTTTAAGCTGCCTGTCGGAACGAATCCTGCCGTTATAATTCTGCTTGTGCTCATTGTGAGTGCGGCTGTAGGTATTGTGTACTCTCTGCTTTTGGCTGTTGCTGCCGTAAACTTTAAGGCAGATCAGACGCTTGTTGGTACTGCCATGAACATGCTTGCCACTGCTGTTGCTACTGTTATGGTAAAGTCTTTTAATAACGGACGTTCTGGTGGTGACAATGTTTCTGCCATTCTGGATTATATTGAAAACCGCAAGGTGTTTATTATTCATACGTCAAAAATAGACTTTAACTGGTACATGGTAATTACAGTGCTGCTTCTTGTCAGTGCATATATCATCTTGTACAGAAGCCGTTTTGGACTTCGGCTTATGGCTTGTGGAGAACACCCTCAGGCTGCGGACAGTGTTGGCATTAACGTTTACAAAATGCGCTATGCTGGCGTTATGATTTCTGGTGCTTGCGGTGGTCTTGGAGGCATTATTTACATTACCGCTGCAAACTCTCAGTGGGATTTTATTTATGGTGTTGCCGGAGCTGGATTTCTTGCACTTGCCGTTATGATTTTTGGTCAGTGGAAGCCTATTCGTATTGCTCTTGCTGCTTTGCTGTTCGGTTTCTTCCGTGCCATTGCCGATGCTTATATGGGATTCGACTTCCTTGTACATCTTGTTTCTGGAGAATTCTATAAGATGCTTCCGTACATTATTTCACTTGTAGTTCTTGCTTTTACTTCAAAGAAATCGCGTGCACCAAAAGCAGAGGGCATTCCTTACGACAAGGGCTCCCGTTAATTTGATATATTAATTATATTGATAATGAAATAAAAAAGACCAGTCAGGAATCTGTTTGCTCCTAACTGGTCTTTTTCTTTTTTATGTATTTTAGCCTGCAATTATATCAATAATCTTTTGCTGTACAGGGAGTGTTTCAAGCAACAGGCTTTTTGCTTTTTCGCTTTCTCCTGCTCGCAGTAAATTAGTAATTTCTGTATAAGCTGTGTAGAGCGGTGTAAGCGAAAGATTTGCCGTTATGCCTTTGATAGTGTGGGCATTGGTTGTAGCTTGCTCAATATTACCGCCATCAATAAAAGATAATACTTCCAAAGGCTTAACTGCGTTTGGAAACTTTAATATCATCTTTTCAAGAATTGCCTGATTTCCTAAAAAACGCTCAAGGGCTTCTTTCATGTTGCATCCCTGAGCTTCAAGGTTATTTATTAACTCACTCATAAGAAAAGTATATAAAAAATGTTATGCTAAATCAAGCAAAGTTTTGAGTTTTGTCTGAACCTCTTCAAAATTTGTAAAATGAATGCCGTGAATGCCAGCTTTTTCTGCACCTTCAATGTTTTCCTTTACATCATCAATGAATACACATTCTTGTGGTGTAAGGGAATACTGATCTAACAGCAGATTGTATATTTCAATGTCGGGTTTTATTTTTTTTACATAGCCAGACACAATCTTGCCGTTTATATACGGCATGAATGTAAAATTGTTCTTGCTGTGCATTTCAAAAAATCTTTGTGGATAGTTTGAAAGCAAAAATATTTGATAGCCTTTTTCTTTTAGTGATTTTAGCCAGTCTGCTGAGTAATCAAAGCTTTTTACCAGCAGATGACTTCCCTTATCAAAAAAAGTCTGTACATCATCTTTGTAGTTGTCTGGTGCAGTTTGTTTCATCATTTGTATAACAGTCTCTTCTGGGATGACACCTCTGTCCAGCTCACACCATAAAGGACTGCGTATAGTTGCATCTGCTACAGCCTGCACTGTATCTTCGTTCATGCCAAGCTCCGCCATAACTTCAAGCGGTCTGAAATGAACAAGAACGTTGCCTATATCAAAGATGATGTTTTTTATCATGCTAGTATTTCCTGATAGCTTCTGTAATAAGTTTTACTGAACCGTCAATGCCAAGCTTTGATGTGTCTATGCACAAGTCGTAGTTTTCTGCTTTGCCCCATTTTCCAGGTGCTGTAAAGTTGTAATATTCGGCACGCTTTTTATCTGTTGTTTTAATAATCTTTTCTGCCTGAGCAGGTGTAAGATTGTCTCTTTTACAGATGTTTTCGATTCTGCCTTCAAGTGGCATTGTTACGAATATTTTAATTACAGGGTATTTATCTTTCAAAATCTGATCTGCACGTCTACCAACAATTACGCAAGAACCGTTTGCTGCAATCTTTTCTATTACGGCACTCTGTGCTTCGTCTGCTACTTTCTGAATAGAAGAAAGCTCATTTGAAGCTGGATGTTCATCTGCAAAAGCAAGGAACATTGCACTAAGACCGCTTTCCTGAGCTGCTTCTTCAATCAATGCTTCGTCATAATATGGAATGTTGAATTCCTTTGCAATTTTCTGACCAATTGAACGTCCTCCAGCTCCATAGCTTCGGCCAATTGAAATGATTACAGGCTTGTTATTAATCAAGTACAAATCTTTAGATGGAGATATGTGTTTTGATACGGCCTTTACTTCTTCGTCATCAGAATGTTTTGCAGAAATCTCCTTTTCTGCAAAAATACTGTTCCAAGATACAACCAAAAGCAGGATCGTCATTACGAATGCAAGAATGTCTGAAACAGGTCCTGACCATAGGACACCTTCAATGCCCATATTTTTTGACAGAATTATTGTTGCTGGAATTGAAAAAATAATCTGCTTAGAAAGAGAAATGAGAGATGCCTGAGCTGGTTTTCCTACAGACTGGAAGAAAATGCCTGCAACAAGCTGTACTCCGGTAATAGGAACTAAAAGCAGGAATATGCGGAGTGTCTTTACGGCAAAGTCGTTGTAATGTGGGTCTGATGCTCCGAAAATGCTTACAATTGCCATTGGTATGAGCTGGAAGATAACGAAAGCAAAAATCATTACAAGTGTGGACAGTACCATTACAATCTTAAAGGTCTTTTTTACGCGGTCATACTGACGTGCACCATAGTTGTAGCCCCAGATTGGCTGTGCACCACCTGCAAGGCCAATAACAATAACCATTAGGATGCCGAATACTTTCATTGTAACACCGAGTGCACTGATTGGAATGTCTGCACCGTATTTGCTGAGTGCGCCGTATTCTCTCATGATGTTATTCTGTACTGCCATGACAATGACAAGAACAATCTGAGAAATAAAGCTTGAAATTCCAAGCTTAAGAACAGGAGATAGGCTTGAAACTGATTTTTTTACATCATCTTTTGAAATTTTTACAGACTTCAAATGTGTCATGTAAATTATGTTGATGATGGCATTCGCAATCTGTCCGACTATTGTTGCAATAGCGGCGCCTTTTACACCCATCTTGAATATAAAAATAAGAATTGGGTCTCCGATTATGTTTAAGATACAGCCTGTCAAAAGACCAGCCATGCTGTATTTTGGAGAACCATCTGCACGGATTATGCTGGAATATCCTGCACAGATTGTACAGAATGGAATTCCTAGTGTGATAATTCTTCCGTAATCCATTGCATAAGGAAGAATTGCTTCTGTTGCTCCAAAAAGAAGACAGAGTGGTTTTAGGAAAATAAAATAAACGGCTGCAATGATAATTCCAGAGATGATGCTTGAAATTAAACCTGCTGCTGTTCCTTGAGCTGCTTTTCGTCCTTCCTTTTTACCGAGCATAAGGCTCATGTAGCTGGCCGTTCCGTCTCCAATTAAAAGAGCGAAGGCCATTGCAAATGTTGTAAGAGGAAAAATGACGTTTGTTGCGCCGTTTCCTAAGTATCCTACGCCCTGACCAATAAAAATCTGGTCAATTATGTTGTAAAGGGCATTTACTAAAAGTGATGCAATGCCTGGTATTGAGAACTTAACAAGAAGAGTTCCGATTTTTTCTGTTCCAAGAATATTTGTATGCTGTTTTGATTGTTCCATGGTTTCCTCGAATTGAATTGCTACAAGTTTACTGATTTTAGTTAAGAAACGCAAGTAAACCCCATATATAATTTTTTATTGACGGATATTCAGTATGTGGGATATAATAAGATAGGGATAGAATTTGCTTTCTAAAACGGTCTGTTTTTAGGGAGCGTTCAAGAACATTTCATATAAATAAAAGTTATAGGGGTGGATAAAAAAATGAGTGACGAAATTGAAAATGTAGACGAAAGTACTTTTGTTGACAACAGCTTTTTTACAGGAACAGACGAAACAAGCGAGCAGAATTCAGAAACTGGTGTTAATTTTACCGAGCAGTTTTCTCCAAAACAGATTGGCTCAATTGCAAAATACACAGAACCTGTCGGCGGAAACAGTCCTTTGGAAACTGTTGTGCAGATGTTTAAGGAAGATGAAAACCTTAAAGTCATTCCTGTAGAGGAAATGGATCATGTTATTGGTTTTATAGACCGTAAGGTTGTATCTGATATTTCAGATTCTGTTTGGAAAAAAATTACTGCAGGAAACGTTATTGATTATACGCAGCGCGTAAATGTAATTTTAAATGCTCATGATTTTATAGAAAAGACTCTTCAAAAAGTTTCAGATATCAATAGACAGTATGGAATTGTTTACTTCCCTGTTTTTAATAATAACAACTTTTTCGGAATGGTTTCTCTTGATGACTTCCTTGACCGTATCGCAGAAATTCGCGAGCAGGATTTGACAAAGGCAGCCGTCATTCAGACAAGCTTTTTCCCACATGATGATATTATATCAAAACTTCCTTATCGCTTTCATGCATGGAACAGAATGGCAAATACTCTTGGTGGAGATATCTATCAGATTTATCAGTTTTCTGAAGGAAAAAGCCTTATTGCCTGTTGTGATGTTTCGGGCAAGAATGTTGCAGCCTCTCTTTTGACTATTGCTGTAGGTTCCTTCTTTAATACAATGTATGCATCTAAGAATCAGGAAAAAAATCCTGTAAAATTCATTTCAATGCTGGATTCATTCCTGCAGCGTGTGGTTCCTTCTGGCAATTTTATTACGGCAGTTTTCTGTTATGTAGATAAAGATAATGGTAAGCTGTGTATATTTAATTGTGGTCATACAACTACTTACTTAATTTCAAAAGATGAAACTGATGGGCAGAAGCGCAAGATTGCTTCTATTGATCCAAAACTTCCTCCTCTTGGAATGGGGGTTGTTTCAGAGCAGCTTCTTGCTTCTCTTACAGAAAAGGATGGTTCAAAGCGTCCGTATGTAGCATTTAATCTTGCTCATGGAATGCATCTTAACATGTATTCTGACGGATTTACAGATATGAAGAATGACAGCGATCAGCGTTTTGAAGACGACAACGCTAAAGCTGTGTTCCAGAAGATGTACGACTTGAATGATGATGAAATAATCTTCCATATAGAAGATACTGTAACAAACTGGATTGGCAAGACAATGCTTCCAGATGATGTAACAGTTTTGGATGTACGCTTCTAAAATGGAAGCCGCTCTTTATTTGATTCCTGTTACACTTGGGGAAACTCCAGTGGAACAGGTTCTTCCGTCTTACAATCATGATGTAATCATATCAATCCGCCATTTTATTGTGGAGAACATTCGTTCTGCACGGCGGTTCCTAAAAAAAGTAGATAAATCAATTGATATAGATACTCTTACTTTTTACGAACTTAGTGAACATACTGATGTTACTCAGATTGGTTCATACCTTGCTCCATTGGAAAAAGGAGAACCTATGGGGGTAATTTCAGAAGCGGGATGTCCTGCCGTAGCTGATCCTGGTGCTGATGTTGTACGCATGGCACAACAAAAAAATCTTAAGGTTGTTCCTTTGGTTGGACCTTCTTCTATTATTATGGCTGTGATGGGCAGTGGATTTAACGGTCAAAGTTTTGCTTTTAACGGTTATCTTCCTGTAAAAGACAATGAGCGTGCTTCCAAGATACGTCAGTTGGAAAATCGTGCCTGGAATGAAAATCAGACGCAGCTTTTTATTGAAGCACCGTATCGCAATTTAAAGATGTTCAGTACAATATTGTCGTCATGTCGCAAAGATACAAAATTGTGCGTCGCTGCCGGCATAACCTGTGAAGGTGAATATATTCATACACATACGATTGCGGAATGGAAAAAGCTGCCTGAACCTGAAATTAATAAGGTGCCTGCAATTTTTCTGCTGTACCGAGGATAAATAAATGAGTTGCATTATTCTGATGGGAATAAAACATTGCGGAAAAAGTACTCAAGGAAGATTGCTTTCTGAAAAGTTGTCTGTACCGTTTTTTGATACAGATAAAATCATAGAAGATGAACTGGGCATGACTGCCAGAGAAATTTATGCTACATCGGGAGAAGAAGCTTTTAAGAATGCCGAGGTTCAGGCATGTTCTTCTGTTGCCGAAAAGATTAATGCTTTGTCTTCTGATTCAGTGCCAAAAGCTGTAATTGCAACTGGCGGTGGTGTTTGTAATAATCAAAAGGCTATAGAAGTGCTACATTCATTGGGAAAATTTGTATTTCTTGTAGCTCAGGAAAAGATTGCTGCAGATAGAATTGTTAGAGAAGCATCTGTTTCTGAGGATGGAAAATTAAGTAATCTTCCTGCTTATATAGCAAAGAAAAACCCCGACACCATGGATGATGTCAGGGCTTTATTTCATGAGTTCTATGAAGAACGTGTTAAAATTTATTCTAAACTTGCAGATGTTTGCGTGCGTATGGATAATGCTCCAAAGTACGTGAACATGCAACGAATTATTGCTGCCGTTAAATTTTAGCAGCATCCTCCAGAGCATCCGCCACCACAACCACCGTCGCAGTCGCATTCACTGCCACAGCCGCCGCAACCGCATCCACCTCCAACCAATCCAGAAGACAGCTCATCTTCTGTAGCATCTCTTACATCTACAATTTCAATGTCAAAGTGCAGGTTCTTACCAGCTAGCTCGTGGTTTGCATCTACTGTTATTGTTTCTGGAGAAACCTTTTTTACTATAACAATCTGCATTCCTGCAGGACCTTCTGCTTGAAATGCCATGCCTTCCTGAATTTCAATGGAATCGTCAAATTGATCTCTTGGAACTTCTGCAACGAGATCTTTATTGTATTCACCATAACCATCTTTTGCAGTTAAATCTACATTCAACTTATCACCAGGATTTTTACCAGTTAGCTGTTCTTCAAGTTTTGCAAGAAGATAATTTCTTCCGTGTACGTATTCGAGTGGCTGACCATCTGATGAAGAGTCAATAACTGCTCCATCATCACCTTTCAGAATATAATGAATTGAAACAACTTTGTCTTTTTCGATTGTCATTACTTATTGCTCCTGTACAACTTCTGCGATTTCAGGACATGTTTCTTTTAGGTAGCGCTCAATTCCCATTTTCAATGTCATTATTGCCATTGGGCATGAACCGCATGCACCTGTAAGTCTCAGGTGGACTTTGTTGTCTGAATCAATCTCAATGAATTCCATATCACCGCCATCAGCGTTTAACTGTGGACGAAAAGCCTCTAGGACTTCTTTTACTTTTGCTACAAGAGCTTCATCTGCCATACATATCCTCTTTTTCTAGTACTTTTGATTAAGATACAAAGTTTTCAATCTTTTTGCAATGTATTTATTGCATAATATTTTGGATTGTTTGAGAGTAGGGGATGTCATAATATAAAATACCGTACATTATGGCAGCTGCAAGCACTTTTCTTCCATATTCTCTTGTTTCAGAGTATGGGAGTGTTTCCAAAAACAGATCTTTCGCAATGGCTGTGCCAAATTCTTTTTCTGCATTTTTCACCCACCTTCGTACGGTTGTAATGCCACCGTTATAGGCAAAAAGTGCTAAAATCTTAGATCCGTCCAATCTGCGTATCATTTCTTCCAGATAGAATGTGCCGAATTGTATGTTTGTATCGCTGTCATTTAAATCGTATGATGTCTTTTTTAATTTTTTAGCAATGTCACCAGCTGTAAGTTCCATTAACTGTGTCAGACCTACAGCTGCAGCAGAACTTTTTGCTACTGAATCAAAATAACTTTCGCTTCGAATGAGTGCATACATCAGAGGTTCTTCTATGCCGTATTCTTTACAATATTTGGAAACACTTAGAGTAAAGTCCTGTGGAAAGGTAAGCCTTATAAGTTGATCCGACATAGAAGTTTCGCTTTTATTGAATTTTTTTGAAGCTATTCTAAGACTTTGAACATAATATGCAGGATTGCTGCTTCCGCAATTTTTTAGGAATAAAGCAATTTTTTCAGTACAATCAAGGCTGATTTTATCTGCACAAGCTGTCCATTCTTCATATATCTTTTCGGGGAATCCAAACTCTGCATACCCAATTAAGAGTTTTTCAGCCTCTGAATCTGCAATGAAATCATTATCTTTACTCAAAATGTTCATAGAGTCCAATACTTTTTCATCACTGACAGATAGCTGATTAGCAGCAAGCATTCTGTAATAGATATTTGTTCCACTATCCATTGCTACATTTAACATATCCGTACAAGCTTCTTCTGGTGAAAGGGCATTGAGTGTGATAAATCCTTCCTGAATAAGTCTTGCAGCTACATAGTTGAATTTTGCTGTAGTTTCTTTTGTAGCATAGTTTCTTAAGATTTTTGCAACTTTGTAATAATCTTTCCAACTGTGTTCACTTATTAGTTTTACAGAAAGGCTATCAAAAAAGTCATCAAAATATGAAGGATCATGCCATGTTTCTTTATATTTTTCTAAATATTCAATGGTTTGTGCAGAAGAAAGTTTTAGACTTGTGCTTAAAAAATACCAAAGCGCATTATCATATTTGTCATCGGTAGAAGCTTCCTTCATTGCCATTGTCAGAAATTCAAGGGCTTTCTGAGTATTGTTTTCTGATTTATCAAGTGCTTTTTCATACATGCGCCCTGCATAAAAATGAATGTAAAACAGGCTTTCTTCGGAAAGCTCTTTTTTTTCTAGTGAAAGAAACTTTTCAGCATTTTCTTTGTACTGTGCTGAACCATAAAACAGGATTTTTCCAAAGTCGCTCAATAATATTGGCGTAAAAAATTTTTCATTTTCCAAAAAAGGCTGAATGCGTTCAAATGCTGCACCATAATTTCTGATGTATGCTAGGCTTCTTAGCGTAATGATTGCAGGGCTTTTTTCTACTTCGCAGAATAGTTGATATTGTTCCCGTGAGAAAGCCCTTGTAGTACACCATTTGTAATAATTCTGCTGAAAAGATGTATCATTCTTTATGTGTAAAGATGAACAACGGTAATAAGCAAGTTCATTATTGCATTCTGTTAAATCAATATCTTCAGTTGCCGTAATTACTTGTGCATACTCTCTGTTTGCGTATAATTCTTTGCAAAGCCGTAGAAGAGACGCTTCATCTTGATAGATTTCATAGAGAGAAAAACATTCTTTGATTCTGTTATCCACAGAACCTAATGTTGTCAGCATTTCCCGAGATTTTCTTGCAATAAGTTCCGAACTTTTTCTTGAACTGCGTTTAAATTCCCTTATGGCTGTGGTTTCATCTCCCAGCTGTAAATTACGCAGTCCCATAAAATATGAAGCGTCTGAGCCATATTTTTTTTGAAGAGTGTTGTCTTGTGTGCAGCTTGCTGAAAAAATCAGCAGACTGCACATGAGCATTCCCAGTAACGACCTTTGCTTCATTAATCCTCAATCATTACTCAGCTGGAATCAGAATTACAGAACCAGCTTTAATGTAGTTAGGATTTTTGAGGTGATTGTATTCCGCAAGATATGTGTATCGCCATGGATTTTTATAGTAGGCATTTGAAATATCCCACAATGTATCACCCCATACAACAGTATACTTTGTGTCAGGTAGTTTTGTTGCAGGTTTTGCAGGCTTTTCTGGCACAACCTGAGATGGTACTGTTGCAATAACAATCTCATTTTCTTTTGCTGTAACAGGTTCTTTTACGACAGCAGGTTCCTTAGCAGGAGTTGTGTCTTTTTCAGGTTTTGTTTCCTGTTTAGCAGAAGTTTCTGCAATAGCAGGTGTTGTTACAGTTTCAGCTGTAGTCTCATTAGCTGCAATTGCATTTGTTTCTGTGTCAGTAGAATCTTCTGTTTTTGTTTTTTCAGTTTTCTGTGCAATAGCCTGAGCTCTTGTAATTAAGTTCATGTTTGTAGGAAGAACAAAGAGTAACAACAGGCTCATGAGACATATTAATGCGCATACAAGGCAGATAACGACAGGCACTTTTGACTGGCGCTTGCTTTCTGAATAATCATCGTATCCAGAAGAAGATTTACCTTCAAGAGTTTCTTTGTCATACAAATCACTGAACATGTTCTGAGGTGTTATTGCAGGCTCATCTTTGTCTAAGTTTGGAAGAACAAAGTCTGTATTTGTTTCTTCTTCATCAAAATTAGGTACTGTGAAATCTGTATTGTCTGCATCCTCTTCAAAATCAGGCAACTCAAATGCTGGGAAGTCTTCTTTTGAGTCAAATCCAAGTGGCTCAACAATTCTTTCGTTTGCATTTGTTGTATCATTGAAGTCTGGCAATTCAAATATGCTGTCGTTCTGATTATCTATGTTGCCAAAATCTGGCAAATCAAGTGCTGCGTCGTTATTTTTGTTTGTATCTTCTGCAAAATCTGGTAAATCAAGTGCAGTATCATTACTTGTAGCTGTATCTTCTGCAAAGTCTGGCAAATCAAATGCAGTTTCTTCTGGCAGAGTTCTGTCTATTGTTTCATTTGTCTCATTAGAAACAGGCTCTTCAAAAGATGTCAGCTCATCTGAAACTGTTTCATCAATAGAAGGCATTTCAGAAGGCTCTTCAACAGCAGGAGTTTCTTCAACTGTAGTTTCTTCGCTAGCAGTTGCTACTTCTTCCGATTCAGGCTGGTCAAAACCAGACAAATCAAATGGATTCTTAAATGTATCATCTGGGAATTTGTCTTCGGCAGTAGCTTCAACCTGTGTTTCTTCTGCAGTAGTTTTGAAAGCTTCTGGTAATTCAAAATCTTCATTAGCTGTAGTAGCTGTATTAGATTCTTCAGTTGTATTAGTTTCTTCAGTTGTATTAGTTTCTTCCTGAGGAGCATCAAAATCTGGCAAATCCAATGCAACGTCTTCAACGGCAGGTTCTTCAAGAGCTGGCTGTTCTGCTTCTATTGTTTCTTCTGCTATGGTTTCATCAGTTACGGCAGGAGCTTCCTCTACAACAGGTTCCTCAAAGTCTGGCAAATCAAGAACCGCTTCTTCCTCAGCTGGTTCTTCTAGTACTGTCTCAGGTTCTTCCTTAAGTTCTTTCTTTACAGGAGCTTCTTCTTCAGGAGAAACAAAATTTGCTAAATCAAAAGAATTATCATCCTTTTTAGAAGCTGCAATATCGTCAAAAGCAAAATCTTCACTGTTGGGAGCTGGACCTAGCACTTCACTTTCCTCCGTTTCTGGCGTATCAATTTTATCCAAATCTTCGACGTCTTGTTTTGTAATTGCAAAAGGGTTGGAATCTGTTTCTTCGTCTTTTGGATCTGATATGGAATTCAAAATCTCTTCAAACGACATATCTTTATCTTCTGGAGACTCTTTCTTAGGTTCATTAAAAATCTCTTCAAAAGGTTTTGCATCTTCTTCCGTAGGCTCAAGATTGAAATTTGCAGGCATACTCCGTTCCTCAGGAGTTCTTGAAACTAGAGATACATTTTTTACGCTTTCAAGACCTGTTTCTGGGTCATTAATTCGTGCATTAAGCTTGTTGTCTGCATCAAGCTCAATATCCAGCGTTAAACTAGGCTCTCCGTTCCCATGAGGATTCATATTTGTTATTTCAAGAGTATCAACATATTCTGCGTCATCCATTGAGCCAGATTTTGACCTGTACAAATCAACATGTACGGTAGTCTGATTATCCTTTACCGTTGTAAGAGCAAGATTCTTTTTTTCCGGTTTACCATCTTCCAGAATAGGGTAAAATGAACCGTCGGCAAGTTTTATTCCAATAGATTCCATGAAGCTTCCTTTTATAGATGATTTTCTTCTCTATATAATTAAGAACTATATCAGAAAATAATTCTTTTATCCACAGAAGAAGTCATATATTCTGAAGATTAATATTCGTATGAATAAGATGTCATAGCCTTAAGTTCGTTCAATGTGTCTCCAAATTTCTTTGCGACATCATATTCCTTTGTTGCAGTAATATTTCCTCTGTCGTCATATTCATAGAATTCACGCTTTGTAATTTCGTTAGCCATATTGTATGTCTGAATTTCAGAAACAAGACCATTCTTTCCATAGCGGTATACAATCTTTTCATCAGACTTATTATCTGCAGTTGTTACAGTAATGAGAGATGTGTTTCCATTTTCATTGTAGGTGTAAACTTCTTTCTTTTCAAAAGAACCGTCACCAAAGTATTCATTTACTTCTTCTGGCTTTCCGTTTGCATTAAGCTTTGAAATGATGCGGGAAAGAAGCATACCATCTTTATCATAGTAAGATTCTGTCTTTTTACCGCCTTCATAAGTGTAAATTGTCTTACCAGTTAATTCATTAGTTGCATTGTATTCTGTTTCTGACAGAATTCTTCCGTCAGAAGTGTATTCTGTCTCTGTTCTGTGCATAAGGACATCTTTTGCATCATAAAAATTTGCTACAGTTCTTTTTCCAGCAGCATTATATTCAAATGCAATTCTGTCAACGAGAGTGTTCTGAGTATCATAACTCAAAGTTTCTGTCTCTTTTCCAGCAGCGTTATATACATGTACATATTTGAAAGCCTGAGAACGATAATATTCTCCAAACTTTGAAACAATAATGTAATTTGTTTTTGTGTATGTACTTACTTTTCCTTTTGGAACAAAATTTAAGGTATCAAATGCAAATGCTGTTGAAGCAGCGAGTGCAACTGCAGCAGCAGAGATAAGCAATCTTTTTATATTCATAAATTCCTCCACCTATAATACTTCTAGAAATATCGGCATTATAAAAGTAAAGATAAACAAATTTAGAGCTTTTAGGGCATTTGACCACGCATGTCTTCTTTGTTATTATTGCTTTTTGTGGGGTAAAAACATGCTTGTTACGGTAAATAATTGTAATGTTCAGGACAGATCAAGAATTCTTCTTCCTCGTGTAGATTGGTGTATGAAGCCTGGTGAAGCTTGGCTTGTAACAGGTGCAAATGGAAGCGGAAAGTCTCATTTTATTCATGCTCTTGCAGGCAAACTTTCCTTTGTTCCTAATGAAAATGACAGAGTTTCTGGGGAAGTTCCGCTGTATACATCGGTATTCAAAGACTCAGTTTCCATTGTTTCGCTGGAAAGTGCGGCTGCCTTAATAGAAGAAGAGCGCGAACGCGATGAAAGCGAGATTATGGATAAAGAAGATATAGGCCGCACTGGTCGCCAGTACATTTGCGAAGTGCTTGGCGGTTCTTCTAAAAAGGGTGCTCCTCTTCCTCCTATTGCTTCCCGTCTTGAAACAATGCCTCAAATAAAACTTTGCGGTGTAGAAAAGATTTTGGACAGAGGACTTCGTTACATGTCCACAGGCGAGATCCGCCGCACTCTTTTGTGCCGTGCCCTTCTTTCTGGCTGTAAGCTTTTAATTTTAAGCGACCCTTTTGCAGGCTTAGATGCAGAATCCAGACGCATTTTGCTTGAATTCTTTGATACTATGGTACAAAAACAGCTTTCTGCAAAAGAAGTTGACTCTACATTCCCTAGAATTATTTTAAGCATGGAACGCTTTCATGAAATTCCTTCTGGCATAAATAGGGTACTTGAATTTTCAAACATGAAGGTTTCCTTTTGCGGAGAACGTTCAGAATATGAAGCTGTTGTTCAAAAACGTAATGAAGAAAAATCTGCAAAAATGCAGGCTGAAAAAGAAGCGTTCCTTGCAGAATTAAAGAAAATACGGGATGAAAGTGACGTTCTTGTTAATGACATCTATTCCGATTCTGTGCCAGACAGTCTTATTAGTTTTGAAAAAGTAAATGTTGGATGGGGTGACCATCAGGTTCTGGTAGATTTAGATTGGGAAGTGAAGAAGGGCGTTCACTGGCTTTTACGAGGGCCGAACGGTTCTGGAAAAACAACCATTTTGGAACTTATAACAGGCGATAATATGCAGGTGTTCCGCGAAAATATAAAGCTTTTTGGACGCAGAAGAGGCTCTGGCGAGACAATATGGGACATCAAGCGTAATCTTGGAATTGTAAGCTACCGCCTTCATGTTGAGTACAGAATGGTTGGCGGAACCGATTTACAAAGTGTGATTATAAGCGGCTTTCATGACAGCATTGGCTTGTATGAAGCTGCAACAGATTTTGAAGTTTCTACCGCAAAGGCATGGCTTAAACTTGCAGGATTTGCAGGTAGGGAAAATGAAACCTTCAGCTCGTTAAGCTATGGTGAACAGCGTGCAATCCTTATTCTTAGGGCAGCTGTAAAATCTCCGCGTGTATTGATTTTGGATGAACCTTGTCATGGTCTTGATGATGATTACAGAACTAAAATATTACAATTATTGGCTATGATTGCTGAAACTGGTACGACAACCCTTTTACATGTTACCCATGATCCTACAGAAGTTCTTGAATGTGAAAAGCATATTCTGGAATTACATCCGGGTGAAAACCCTATGTATTGTATAATAGAAGAGAAATAGAAAGCGTAATGCAGGTTTTACAACTGACTGTGAAACCTGCATTTTTTTTATGAATTATTAGCAGATTACTACAGAGTTGTCTGTATGAGAGAATGGTGCTGGAATGTATTTATCTGCTGCCCAGTCATTTTCCCAATGTTTTCCGTCAAGAAGATAACGGAACTGATATTCTTTACCACCTGCTGGTAACTTAAGTTTTACTGAGAATCCTCCATCTTTTCCTTTTGTCAAAGGAGTTTCGGTGCTACTCCAACTATTAAAATCGCCTGCTATTGTTACACTTTCTGCACCATGGGCTGCTTCCTGTGATACTGAAAAAGTTACTGTACAAAACTGTTTGTCTTTTGAATACGTTTTCTTTAATGCCATAAATAAACTCCTTTAAGATGTTCAATAAACACCTATAATTATATATCTATTAGTTGGAAAAGTAAACAATAGATTATGAAATATTTTTCTTTGCATATCTTTTAAAGCTTGAAAAAAATAAATTTGACAAATTTTAAATGTACGATACAATACTTTATAAAGGCAATCGGTTGCCGTGATTGAGTTTATGTAGATGCAAGCTGTATAAAACCTTTTGATTTTATAAATGTTAGGATAGGGTATATCTTCTCTTGCATTCATAATGTTATCGTATATTGCTGCTTTAGCAATAAAATAGTAGATGGTCTTACAGCGGGTGCTGTAAAAGGGTGAAAAAATATCCTCCTTTAATTTTTTAACCCAACGACCGGAAAAACTTGCAGTAAAGATGAAGCCCTTTACCGTGAGTTTTTGCTTCTCCGAACAGCAGTTTGGATTTTTCCAGACTGCTGTTCTTTTTTTTTAATTATGTTAAATT
>CAMVEQ010000044.1:0-22571 GCA_947166545.1 uncultured Treponema sp.
GATAAATGCTATACTTCTTTAATCTTACACAGGTGTCTTAGGAGGATTACCTTTATGGAAACATTTTTTAAGCTAAAAGAGAGAGGAACTACAGTCACTAAAGAGGTTGTTGCTGGTATAACCACATTTCTTGCAATGTCTTATATCCTTGCAGTAAATCCTGGTATTCTGTCTGCTTCAGGTATGTCATGGAATGCTGTATTTACCGCTACAGCAATTTCTTCAGCTATTGCTACACTTGTCATGGCATTTGTTGCAAATCTTCCTGTAGCTCTTGCACCAGGACTTGGTCTTAATGCGTTTTTTACTTATACAGTAGTTCTTGGCATGGGTTGCTCTTGGCAGTTTGCTTTGACGGCTGTTTTCATGGAAGGAATCCTTTTTATAATTCTTTCCCTTGTTGGAATTCGCGAAGCAATCATTAAGTCTATTCCTGCAACATTAAAAAAAGCTGTTGCTGTAGGAATTGGCCTTTTTATAACCCTTATTGGACTTGTTAACGCTGGTATTGTCGGTACAGATACAGGTACAATAATAGGTTTTGAAAATCTCAATCTTGGACATGCATCTGCTTTGGTATTTGTAATAGGACTTATAATTACAATCATTCTTTATCTCCGTAAAGTTCCAGGTGCAATCCTTGTTGGCATTGTACTTACAACAATAATTGGAATCCCATTTGGTGTTACTTCCGTTCCTGAAAATTGGACTCCAGTTTCTGTTCCATCAGCTCCAAATCTATTTAAGTTTGAATTTGCAAATATATTTACATTAAAATTCTTTGTTGTTTTCTTTACATTCCTTTTCACAGACATGTTTGATACTATTGGAACTCTGATGGGAATTGCTGAGCAGTCAAATTTAAAAGATAAAGATGGAAATATTGTAAATGCAAAACAGGCTCTTCTTGCAGATGCAGTAGGTACTGTTGCAGGTGCTTGTCTTGGAACCTCTACAGTTACAAGTTTTGTAGAGTCTACATCTGGCGTAGCAGCTGGTGGACGTACAGGTCTTTCTTCTGTTGTAACATCAATATTCTTTATTCTTGCTTTGTTCCTTACACCTTTGTTTGCTCTCATTCCATCTGCAGCAACAGCTCCTGCATTGGTTTTTGTTGGCTATCTCATGATGAAATCTATTGTTTCAATTAAGTTTGATGATCCTACAGAAGGAATTCCTGCATTCATTACAATTATGGTAATGCCTTTCTCTTATTCTATTTCAAAGGGAATTGCATGGGGCGTTATTTCTTATGTAATCTGCAAAATTGTAGGCAAGAAAGCAAAGGATATTCCTATGGTAACATGGATTCTTGCACTTGTTTTCATTGCAGATATTATATTTGAAGCAGTAAAATAAGAGATTTATGGAAGAAGAAGAAAAATATCATCGTCCGACATGGGATGAATACTTCATGGAAGTGGCCCGTTCCATTGCCAAACGTTCTACCTGTGACAGAGGCAGATTGGGCTGCGTTATAGTCCGTGACAACCAGATTCTTGCTACGGGCTATGCAGGCTCTCCTGCAGGCTTGCCTCATTGTGATGATGTTGGTCACCTTATGAGAAAAGTTCTTCATGCAGACGGTTCTGTTACTCAACATTGTGTAAGGACCGTACATGGAGAGCAGAATGCAATCTGTCAGGCTGCAAAAAGGGGAGTTTCAATAGATGGGGCTACCGTATACTGCAAGATGACTCCTTGCAGAACCTGTGCCATGCTTTTGATAAACTGCGGAATAAAACGGGTTGTCTGTGAAAAACATTATCATGATGAAGCAGATTCAATGGAAATGTTTAAGATAGCAGGTGTTAAAATAGAACATCTGGAAGACGAAGTTCAGACATACGAAAATATGTAATAATAAAAAAAAGGAACTGAAAAGCAAAACCTTAATCAGTTCCTTTTTTATTTTTAAACAATAGAATTAAAGATTTTCTGTAAGCCAGCTCTTAAAGCTGTCGTAATCCTTTTCCATTGGAATTGCACGATCTTCAAGATGCATTACTTTTTCAAGTCTGTCAGGCATTCCTGGTGCTCTTCCAATAGCATTCTGTACAGTTGCACCAAACTTTGCAGGGTGAGCTGTCTCAAGGATAATTCCTACAGCATTCTTGTTTACAACTTCCTGTCCCCAAGAAGGAACATTTGCTGTCATGCCAGGTTTAGAAACATCACCCTTATCGCCGTTTATAATCTTTTCCATTCCACCATTTCTCATGTCGTTCCATGCTTTCCATGCAACAGCACCATGAGGATCAATGATGTAACCAGTCTTTTCATTACAAAGCTTAACAGCTTCAAGAGTTCCCTTGTCGTCTGTCCAGTATGAAGCAAACATTTTGCGAACCTGTTCAAGATCATACATGAAAGCTATTCTTTCATAGTTACTTGGAGCACCAACATCCATAGCATTACTTAATGTAGCTACAGATGGGCGAGTGTTGTAATCGCCAGTTGCAATCCAGTCTGGAATAGTATGATTTGCATTTGTGGCTGCAACAAAACCGGCAATAGGAGCGCCCATTTCATAAGCAATAAGACCACTGGTAAGGTTTCCGAAATTTCCACTTGGAACAACAGCTAAGATAGAAGGATTTTCAATCTTGCTGTCATGAGGAATTCTGTTTTTTACAACCAAAGAGGAATACATATAGTAGAAGCTCTGAGGAAGCAAACGGGAAATGTTAATTGAATTTGCAGAAGATAATCTGAACTTATTACGCAGCTCTACATCTGTAAATGCTGTTTTTACAAGTTTCTGGCAGTCGTCAAATGTTCCCTTTACCTTAAGGGCACGTACATTGCCATCAAATGTAGAAAGCTGTTTTTCCTGAAGTGGTGAAATTTTTCCATCAGGGTAGAGGATTGTTACATCTATTCCAGGAACATTGTGGAATGCACTTCCTACAGCAGAACCTGTGTCACCGCTTGTAGCAACTAAAATATGAAGATTGTCATTTTCATTTCTGTTAAAATATGACATTACGCGAGCCATAAAGCGTGCACCGAAATCCTTGAATGCACAGGTTGGACCATGGAAAAGCTCGAGTACGTAAGTTACAGGATCAATTGGAACAATCTGAGGCATAAAAGGATATGCATCCTGAATGATAGATTCAAGATCTGAATCTGGAATTTCACCTTCTACATAAGGTTTTGCCATTTCAAAGGCAATTTCACGGAAAGAAGGTTCTGGAATTTTAGAAAGATAATTTTTGTCCAGTTTTGGAAATGATGTTGGAATGTACAGTCCGCCAGTCTGGGCATTCATACCGTTTAATACAGCTGTCCTGAAATCAGCCTTGACGCTTTTGTCTCTTGTATCTGTGTAAACCATTTAAAATACCTTACTATAGTAATATTTTGTATATGCTATCAAAAAACGACATGTATTTCAAGGGTTCTAATAAAAGAAACAAAAAACTCCTGTCCTTGTAAGAATTTAGGACAGGAGTTCATATTTGGAAGAGTAAAAAATTATTTTACAAATTCTTTTTTAAGGAAGTCCAAATCAAGTTCTGGATACAATACATGTGCAGACAAAAGTTTGTTTACACGGGCACGTGCTTCAGAAACAATTTCATCAGAAATATCAATCTTGCCCTTAGCAGGTTTTCCTTCTTTTGTAACTCCAGGCTTTGTATTCTTTAGAACAAAGTCAATAATGTTGGAAACTTCCTTCATATCTTCTTCATTCATGCCCAAAGTTGTAAGACCTGGTGTACCAATACGGATTCCGCTTGTCCACCATGCTCCGTTTTTGTCATAAGGAAGAGCATTTGCATTTGCTGTAACACCACACTTGAATAATGCAGCTTCTGCCTGCTTTCCTGTAAGACCGTAACCTGTTACGTCTACAAGCATGAGGTGGTTGTCAGTTCCGCCAGTCTGCAAAGGCATTCCGTGAGCTTTACAGCCTTCTGCAAGTGCTTTTGCATTTTTTACTACATTATGAGCCCATTCCTGATACTTAGGAGTTCTAGCTTCCTTAAATGCAATAGCCTTTGCTGCCATAACATGACCGAGAGGTCCGCCAAGAACCATTGGACATCCTTTATTTACATAATCAGCAAATTCTTTTTTACACAAGATCATAGCTCCACGAGGACCTCTAAGAGTCTTGTGAGTTGTTGTTGTTACAATATCTGCCCATTTTACAGGATCATAATCGCCTTCAAAAACTTTTCCAGCAACAAGACCTGCAAAGTGTGCCATGTCTACCATGAGAACTGCACCACATTTGTCTGCAATCTGGCGGAAGCGCTTAAAGTCTATCTTTCTTGGATAGGCTGAAAAACCTGTCAACAAGATGAGAGGTTTTACTTCCATAGCCTGCTTTTCAATTGCATCATAGTCCAAAAGACCTGTTTCTTTATCTACACCATAAGGATGGCTTTCAAACATGCGGGCAGAAACATTCATGCGGTATCCGTGTGTCAAATGTCCACCGCAAGAGTAGTCCAGTCCCATGAGCTTCTGATTGCCGAATCTCTTTCTAAGTTCATCAAACTGCTCAGCTGTAAGGTCATTCAAAGATTTTACACCAAGTTCTTCCAAAGTTGGAGTTTCTACCTTTGCACTCAAAATAGCCCAGTATGCTACCAAGTTTGTGTCTGCACCAGAATGTGGCTGAACATAAGCATAATCTGCACCAAACAGGGCTTCTGCTTCGCGTGCTGCAGTATTTTCAACAGCATCGATGTTTACACATCCTCCGTAATAACGGTGTTCTGGATATCCTTCTGCATACTTGTCTGTGAGCAGGTTTCCCATTGCAGCCTGAACATTGAGTGAACAGTAGTTTTCAGATGCTACAAGTTTTAGGTGGGAACGCTGGTTTTCCAGTTCGTTTACGATGGAAGCTGCAATATCAGGACCGACTGCGGCAACTTGCTGAAGATTTGCAACATACGCACACATTGCTGCAGATGGTTTTCCGTTACACTGCGCAAGGTAATTTTCCAATGGTGTAGACATTTTTGACCTCGTTTAAAAAATTTCACATCTATTTTCAAGAACATGGCATGAAAATAGATGTGTTCAGAATCTACTTGAAAGTTATTCTAGCGGATTTTTTGCTTATAGGGAATAGGAGTTAACGAAACGTTATTGAAATATTTTACTAGAAACGTCCCCTGTATCCAAGTTTCCTAAGCTTGCTTTGTGTTATGAGCTTGAGGTTTGTGCCTGTGAATGCGGTTTCTGCAAAATCGCACTTGATTACTACTTCTTCTGGAATTTCCATGTCCGTAAGTGCGGCACAGCCCTTGAATGAATCTTTTTCAATTCTTCTGATTGATGCAGGAAGATTTATTGATTTTAACGATTTGCAGCCTTCAAACATTCCGCATGTTTTTGATGTAGATATGCTTGCATTTGCAATTTTTTCAAGGCTTGCAGGAAGAACTACGCTTTCGAGGGCTTCATATCCGCTCAATCCGCCGATAGCCCTTACTGTATCAGGGAAAACGATTCTTTTTATTGTCTTATTTTTCTTTGCACCGTTCAATCCGCAGAAAAAGTCGCCGACTTCAAGCACTGGAAGCCCCTGAATCATATCTGGAATAATGACATTAGGAGATTTTCCCACATATTTTATGATTCTTGCGCCTTCCATGTCGGAAGTAAGCTCAACAACAAAATCATCTTCGCTGTTTGGTTCTTCTGCAATTACACAATGAACTGCACAAATAAACATCATGAAAAATACTGCAATGTTAAATCGTTTTCTCTGCATAATTCTATACCCTCGTTTTTAAGTTGGCATCACCCGAACTTCCAAAGAAATTCGGGCGACTTCCTATATCTAAAACCTATAGGAATATAAAAGGTAACAGTCTTTTTATTTTTAATAAAAATTGAACAGCTGAGAAACAGTTGAAAATTATTTTAACATATTGTAGATTATAGTAATTTGTCTTGGAGGCTTCCTTTGAATATTTCAATTGTAGGAACTGGTTATGTCGGTCTTGTTTCTGGTACCTGTTTTTCAGAAATGGGTAATCATGTGTGGTGTATAGATTGCGATAAAGAAAAAATACAAAAGTTAAAAACTGGAATAATACCTATTTTTGAACCAGGTCTAGAAGATATGGTTCTTCGTAATAAAAAAGAAGGTCGTCTAGATTTTACTACTGATTATTCAGAAGCAATACCTTCTTCCGATATATGTTTTATAGCTGTCGGAACACCTCCTGGTGAAGATGGATCGGCTGATATTAGATATGTACTTTCAGCAGCTGAAAGTATAGCTAAATACATGCAAGGTTATACTGTAATTGTTGATAAATCAACAGTCCCTGTTGGAACATCCGAGAAAGTTCGAGGTGTAATTGAAAAAGTGTTGAAAGAACGTGGTGATGATCAGAAAATAGATTTTGATGTTGTTTCTAATCCAGAATTTTTAAAAGAAGGTGTTGCTATAAATGATTTTATGCGCCCTGATCGTATTGTTATAGGCTGTGATAATGAACGTTCTGAATCTATTATGAAACAGCTTTATGAACAATTTACATTGAATGAGCATCCTGTTATATGTATGGATTTAAAATCTGCTGAAATTACAAAATATGCGGCTAATGCAATGTTAGCAACAAGAATTAGTTTTATGAATGAAATAGCTAAACTTTGTGATAAAGTTGGAGGAGATGTAAGATCTGTTAGACAAGGAATCGGTACAGATTCTAGAATCGGTATGAATTTTTTACATGCCTCTTGTGGTTATGGAGGCTCTTGTTTTCCAAAAGATGTAAAAGAATTGATAAGTGTTGGTAAACGTAATGGAATTCAGATGAGGATCGTAAGTGCCGTTGAAAATGTTAATAATGATCAGAAATTAATAATATCAAATAGAATAGTTGAAAAATATGGTGAAGATTTACATGGAAAAATTTTTGCTCTGTGGGGATTAGCTTTCAAGCCTGATACCGATGATATGCGCGAAGCTCCTGCAATTAATATTGTAAAAGAACTTTGTAGTCGAGGTGCAATAATTAAGGCTTATGATCCACAAGCTTATGAAATGGCAAAATATTATCTTTCTGATCTACCGAAGGAACTTATTTCTTATGAACCAGACATGTGGTCAGCTATTACTGGTGCCGATGCCCTTATTTTGGTAACGGAATGGAAACAGTTTAGATCTCCTGATTTTGCAAAAATAAAGAAACTTTTGAAATGCCCTGTTATTTATGATGGGCGTAATCAGTATGATCCTAAAATTATGAAAAAGGAAGGTATTGAGTTTCATTGTATAGGACGAGGATTTATTTAATTAGGAACTTAAAAATGGATAAAAAGACTGTTTTAGTAACTGGTGGTGCAGGATTTATAGGCTCTCACTTATGCCGTTCACTTTTGGAACGGGGAAACCATGTTATCTGTATGGATAATTTTTATACAGGAAGAATGCGTAATATTTCTGAATTAAAATTGAATCCTGATTTTGATGTTATAATCCAAGATGTTATTCAACCTTATAGTTTTTATGTAGATGAGATTTATAATTTAGCCTGTCCTGCCAGTCCTCCATTTTATCAGCGTAATTCTATTTTGACATATAAGACTTGTATTTTAGGTGCAATTAATGCATTGGAATTAGCAGATAAATGGAATGCTAAAGTTTTTCAAGCAAGTACAAGTGAGGTTTATGGTGATGCGCTAGTTCATCCTCAGCCAGAAGGTTATTGGGGAAATGTAAATCCTAATGGTATTCGTTCCTGTTATGATGAAGGAAAACGTGGTGCTGAAACTCTTTTTTTTGACTACCATCGACAGCATAGGACTAGAATTAAGATTGTAAGAATATTTAATACTTATGGACCTGCTATGAATCCTGATGACGGCAGGGTTGTTTCGAATTTTATTATGCAGGCATTACAAGGAAAAGATATTACTATATATGGAGATGGAAAACAAACTAGAAGTTTTCAATTTATAGATGATTTGATTTGCGGTTTTCTTTGTCTTATGGATAGTAATGATGAAATTTCTGGTCCCGTTAATATTGGGAATCCTGAAGAATTTACTATGCTTGAATTGGCTGAGGAAATTTTAAACTTAACAGGAAGTAAATCTAAAATTATTTATAAATCTTTACCGAAAGATGATCCTAAACAAAGAAAACCTGATATTACGCTTGCAAAAAAATTGTTTGGTTGGGAACCAAAAATTTCTTTACAAGATGGATTAAAACGTACTATCGAATATTTTAAGAGTGAAATCTAATGTAAAATGTTATACTAAAAATTATTTAAGTGATATATTGTTTTACCGTATACTTTTTCTAAAATAAGTATACGGTTTTTATATAATTCTTAGTGTATGCTTAGAACTTCATCGCTGAAAGTTGTTGCTAGTTCTTTTCTTTTTTTGCCTTTGCCCATGCTGTCCGTGCGTATCGCAAGACGATAGCGGATTTCTTTATCAAGTTCTTCTGGAACATAGAATTCAAGCACTGTCGGGGTGTTTTTCATGACATTTTGAGCTTTTACCCACAAAGATTCGTCATTTTTCAGCGAGCCGTCCTCTGCCAAAGGAACAAAAAAGATTCCGTTGCGTTCTTCTACGTCCTGAGCCTCTTCTTTTTCCTTTTCTCTAAGTCGTACATGACGGCCTGTAATGCGTGCTACACGTCCTGATGTAAGGAAATTCTTTGCATTTTCAGAAGTATCAAAAGTATCTTCTATTGTTGCAATTACAGGAGCTCCGCTTCCCATAAGTACGTGTTCAACCTTTACAGATGCGGCTTTTTCCCTGAGTAAAGGACTTGGTGTAAAACGTGCGGTGAGAGTAGGAATGTCTGACAGTGACATGCTTTTTATGGTTCCTTCTGCTGCCAGATAGATTGTTCCCAATTCCAAGATGTTTACAGAAAATCCCAGACCGAGCAGACGCAATATCTGAGCCTGTAGTAATGATGCTATGTGCTGAACCATAAGCGGTGTGACACCTGCATTGTTTTTTGCAATGTCTGCAATGATGTTTTCAAGGTCAACCGTTCTTCTGCTTACTTTTCCGTAAAACCCGTTTTCAGAGTTGATGCTGTTGTAAAGGGTTACATCCAAAGAGCCTTTTGCTTCTGTGAAGTTGTTAATTTTTTTCATAGTGTATTTTCTCCTTGTCTTAAAGCTTTTTGCTTTAGACAGGTATAATATAGGTCAAAAAACATACATGAATTTGTAGATTAAACTTGATTTTTTGACTTTTTTTGGAAGATACGGTTTCAATGAAATGAACCTGTCGTTCTTTATGCATGAAAACGACAGGTTTTTATGGACGGTTTCGGACGTTTCACTCCAGATGAACTGTACGTTCTTCATCATCGAAACCGTACGTTCTCGCTCACATGAACCGCTCGTTCTTGATGAGAGGAAACGTATGGTTTTCGTAAGCTTGTTTTGTCTTTCAGCCATAAGATGTATTGTTTTTCATAGATTTAAGGCTATGTTGGATTATAAGAATCTCATTTTATAAGATGTGAAAGTCTTTTAGACAGAATTTTAGATACAAATTACATAAAATAATGCAAATTCACGAAGACTATGATAAAATATAAATTATTATAGGATAGTTGAGGAAGTTTCTACGGAAATTTGCGGTATAAAATGATTTATTGCAGATACAGACATTGACTGTACATGGAGGAAAAATGAAGTTGTGGATCATAAAGATACAAATTGTAGAAATAATCGTCCTGAAAACTTACAATGGCTTACAAGATTAGAAAATGCATTGAAGAATCCTGTAACAAGAAAAAAAATTGAATTTCTTTGTGGAAGCATAGAAGCATTTTTAGAAAAACCAGAACGGATTAGAACAATAGCATATGATAAAAGTATAGATTGGATGAGAACTGTAACTCCTGAAGAAGCAAAAAATTGCAAGGTTCGAATGGATTTATGGGCAAATACGAAATCAAAAAATACAAATTCTTCAAATATTAATTATTCAAAATCTTTTAATGATAGATTTTATCTTCCTCTTTATAAATGGGAAGCTGATTTGTCAGAAGAACCTGGTTTAGATTTTGCCAAAACACCATGGTGTGCACAATATATGTGGAACACTGATGCAGAATTTCCTTGTTGCCCTGAACAATTATATGATAATCCAATGCGAGAATATTTGAATAATATAGAACAAGGAAAGTTATTTGCATTTAACGGATCGAACTCCTTTCCAAAATTATATGCATATAAAACAATAATTTTGCATGAAAATAAATCATGGTTTGTAATTTGTAATAGAGAAGATGCGAAATGGAATGTAATTGGTGTTGAATTAAACAAAAAACGGCACTTCATTCATTTTAATCTCGGAACTTTTTTAACAATTGAGGAAGCTGAAGAATTTACAAAAACAATTAATAATGAAATGGATTTTGGCAAGAAACGCATTCATGTAAATGGAATGTGTAAAGAATCACATAAAAAAGCTTCAAAGACGACAGCGGGGCAAACCCTCCTTTTTTACAAAATAATGAATTGTGCTTGATTTTTCATACATCATATCGTATATTGAAGATGGAGGCGTAATATGGCAATGTTACAAGTACGCGATATGGATGATCGTTTATATGAGAAACTAAAATTTGTTGCTAAACTCGATAATCGCTCAATCAGTCAGCAAGTAGTTACAATTTTGCAAAATTATTTTACTTCAGTCCCCATAAAAGCGAAAAATGCAACTGAAGAATTTTTAAAATTAGCAGGAACATGGGAAGATTCTCGTTCTACAGAAGAAATAGTAGATGACATTTATGGTTCAAGAGTTAATTCAACAAGATTTGAGGCTTTAGATGGCATATTTGATTGATACTGATACGGTTATTTTTGCACTCCGTAAAGACGATGCTGTTCTTGCAAAATTTGAAGAGAATAAAAATATTCCAATCTCAATTTCGATGATTACTTATGCAGAACTTGTTTTTGGAGCAAAACGTTCTCAGAACGAACAAAAAAACATGATAAAAGTAAATCATATTCGCGAAATCTACCCTATAGAAGAACTTAATGAAGGCGTTATAGAAGTTTTTGCTGATATAAAAGCAAAAATGTTTGACAAGGGAATAAGAATAGAAGATATGGATTTACTTATAGCGGCTACGGCAATATACAATGAATTGACATTGGTAACAAACAATACCAAGCATTTTGAAAATGTTCCGAATTTGAAGTTAGAAAACTGGAAAAAGTAGTAAAAACTAACAATAAGTTCGAAGTTTGCAAACTGGTCAAAATGATTTGAGCTTTAACTCGTTGTTATGTGTATGTCCATGCTTAAAAAAAATTACCGACAAAGAAAATAGAAGGTTACCAGCAAAGAGTTGTAGGTAAAGTGGGCGAGAGTGCCAGCAAGTAGGTTGCCGGTGCTTTTAAAACATCTCCTCAGGATGATTCCACAGAACAATGCGTTCAATACTGCTGGAATTCCTATGTAAAGATGAGAAAAAGCGAAAATTAAAATCCAGATACCTTCAATACCGTTTTTAATCCATTGTTTTTGTTTTTCAGATTTAAAATGAATATCCTGAATTAGCAATAAAGAAATTTCTGGCATAAACTGCCTGTATAAAGCTTCTTCATAAAAAGCACTTACAAATATTCCTGTAATAAAATGAAACCAGCTTATTGCAGAAACAGGCATTTCAACAGCTTTAGAAATGGAATTATGTAATATAGATGGTATAAAAAAAGATACAGTTTCTATAATGGTGTATACAATAAGCAACATTCCGAGCGTGATTGTTCCTTTGGAAAGGGCATAAAAAGGCACTTTGCTGCATTGAGGAGTTTTTATCTGTATGACTTTTACATACTGTACCGTTAAAAGAACCGAAATGAGCAGCTGTTCAAAAAGAGGAGTCCAGGAAAATGCCCCCGAATTTAGTCCTAAGGGAGTTTCCGAAGTTGCTAATAAAGGAGGTATTACTAAAAGGAAAAAAAACAATATAAATTCAATAAAAAGATATTTTTTTTTCATGTATTTTGGTGTATAGTATAAACTATAATAAAAGCGAGGTCAATTTGAACTATAACGTACTGATTATTATACTTGTCGCTATAGCTTTACTCATTATTTTAGCGCGTGTATATGCCAATTACAGATATACAATAAAATTTTATGCAAAAGGTTATGAAGAAGGCTTTTCTTCTTATGAAATAAGAACTTTGCTTTCACTTATTAATAAATGTGAAATTCTTGATTCCTGTTCTATTTTTACTTCTGTTACTGTACTAAATAAGTGCATGTCCTTATTTATGTCGAGCGTACATCGTTCTGGCTCTTCCTTAAGTTTGACAGATCAGCTGTTTGTTGAAAAAATGAATAAACTCCGTGCAAAAATTGCATTGGGAGTTGAAAATTCTCAACAGATTTTAACCTCTCATTTTATTGATGTGGGGCAGAAAGTTACCCTTATTTATGATGGAAAAGGTGTTTTTTCTTCTAAAGTAATTGGAAATACTGAAAAAAATATTGCCCTTGATGTTCCTAGACAGATTACAAAAACTCCTGGACTGCCAAATATAAAGAAAGTCTTTGTTCTTTCTCCTGATGATTGGCTGAACAAGCGTGTAAGTGTTTATTTTTGGCGTAAAGAAGATGCCTGCTATGTATTTGATACAGTTGTAAATGAAGTTGGAACCTTTCAGGCTCGTAACTGTTTATTTATTGAACATAGCACTAAACTTGAACGGGCACAGAAGCGGCAGTCCATACGCGCCAGCTGTCATATAGAAGCTTCGCTGTATCTTGTAAAGTCCCATCTTACTTCTTCAGACGACATTATTATGTCAGATGCATATAAATGTGTTCTGGAAGATATAAGCGAAGACGGAGCTCTTATCCGTGTAGGTGGAAAGGGCAAAAACAAAATACACGTAAAGCTTGCTTTTACTTTGAGCAGTTCTCCTGTGGAAATGTTTGGTGTAATAAAAGCGGTTGAATATAACAGAGCCATGAATCAATCTCGTTTGCACTTTGAATGCAAAAAGATAAATGTTGACATGAAGAATACTGTTATAAATTATGTCTATTCAACAGTTTCTGAAAGCGAGATTGAACGTGATATTGCTATAAAAAGGAGCTGGAATCAATCATAAAGGAGCTTAAATTCTAATGGGAAAACGCAAAGGTTTTGTTACACTTTCTTTAATAATTCTGCTAGATATCTGCGCATCTTCCTTTTTATATGCAGTTCCGCAATATGAAATTGATTTTGTAAAAGGAAACATTGCTCAAAAAATTGAAGCCATAAAAAAAGCTTCTGATTTTAATGATAATTCAATTCCGTTAAAGGCTATCAGGTTTGCTTTTGAATCAAGACAATCAATCGGTGAAGATTCTGATATAAATGCCCTTATGGCAGCGGCTGTAAAAGCAATTGATGTAAATAATGTTACTACAGAGCAAAAGTGTGAGATTTCTTCTGAATTAGGGAATATATTTAAATCTTTTTCTGATAAAGAAATACAAGCTTCTGTAGTAGAGAAGATGAATTATTTTCCTTCTGATAATAATCTTTCGCTTATAAATGCTTATATATCTGAGAAAATTCAAAAATCGTCGTTTATGCCTGAAAAATCTGACATGGATGACGTTACTAAAGCCTGTGTTAGATTTTTAAAAAGCCATGGTAACAAAACTTCATTTAATCTTTTGTTTATGGCTGATTTTATGGGGCTTTGGCAAGGAAATAAGTCTTTTCTGGAAGATGCATTTGGACCTCTTGCCAATAATAGTGGAAATGAAATTCTTTTAATGTTTTCAAGTGCAAAATCCTCTGAAAAACTAAAGATTTTGCAGAGTTTATCAAATAATGAAATTATTTCTAAAAAAATTAAGGGAGAAGTGGCAGAAAAAGCATTATCTGATGTAATTACATATATGGGAGGAAAATCCAGTATTACACCGACACAAGATGATGTTGCAGTTCAGCTACTTATGATGCAGCTTATTGCTGAAACCAAATGGACAAAATCTGCAAAAAAGGCTACGGAATTTTTTGCTATTGCTAGCAATGAATATGAAGAGGAATATTTTTCGGATGAAGAATTTTCTCAGATTATAAGTAATATTGCCTCTGTGGCTTGTTCTACAACAGGTCAAGTGCTTTCGTCATATCTGGATTATCTTAACAAAAGTATGGAAATGAATGATGCTCCTGCGGAGTCTGTTGTTCTTTCTGTAATTAAAGCACTTGGAGGTTTGGGTGATAAGACAGCATTTGACTATCTGCTTTATGTTACGTATCTTGATTATCCTCAGTACATAACTAACGCAGCTAGAAATGCACTTGCCCAATTAAAATGGTAAAGCTTAATTGTGTAGTACTTTCTGCAATTTTCTGTGCAATTGCTTTGTATGGAAAATTTATTACTGTAAGAAATACTGGCTGTAAGGCTGTTGTTTCTGTAAAAAATATTTCGATGGTGCAGGGAAGTCTGGCATCTTCTCCTGCCAGATTATCATCAGGAAATGTGTATTCGGCTACAATGTCTGTGCAAAAGGTTAGTGGTGTTGTAGGAACTTGCACGGTAAATTCTTCTGCTAAAGGTTTTCTACCTCTTCTTATTCCTTCTAAAATGATAGAATTTTATTCAGGTGCATATTTTGAACAAGGGGAAAATCTGTGCCTTAAAGGTGCTTGGAACGAACGGAGACAGTGTTTTCAGGTATCTTCTTTAGAAAATTGTCTTGGTTATACTGGCAGGATTTATAAGATTAGAGCAGTTTGCAGAAGGGCTTTTAAACGGCTTCTTTCGTCTTGGGGCAATGCTGGAGGATTAATAATATCGCTGCTTTCTGGTTCACGAGAGTATTTAATGCCTGATGTTGAAAAATCTTTTCGTAATGCAGGGCTTTCCCATATTCTTGCGCTAAGTGGAATGCATCTTTCCTTTATGGCTTCTTTTACAGGGCTTTTGTATTCAAAGATATTCGGGAAAAAATATGAGCCCTTGGCAAAGTTTTCGGGCATTTTGCTTTTTGTATGGTTTGCAGGATTTTCGCCATCGTTATTCAGGGCGTTTTTGTTTTCCATGATTATTATGATTTTGACGTTTTTTAAATGCCGTATAGAAAAAGATTGCTTTGTTTCTGTACTTGCCTTTGCTTTTCTGTTGCACATTCTTATTCGTCCTCAAGATGTGTTTACAGTGGCATTTATGCTTTCTTATGCAGCTTTGCTTGGAATTTTAGTTTGCGGAAACTTTATTATGCAATATATTGCTTTTATTTTTCCCCCGTACATTGCAAATTCTGTTTCTTCATCTGCAAGTGCTTTTATTGCTACATCGCCTGTATGTATATGTGAATTTGGCAGTGTTAATCCTATAGGAATTATTGCGACTGTAATAGTTTCGCCTTTAATAAGTTTGTTTTTTGTGCTTGCGGTTGTAGGAATTGTTTTTAGTTTAATCATCCCTTTTCTTTCACCTATATTTAGTGTTATACTGAATGTATTGTATTGTCTTATAATGTTTTTTGTTAGATTTTTTGCCAGAGGATAATAATGAGTATACCTGACTATAATTCACCAGTCGTTTTAAAAAATGTCATGGACGAAAATGGAATGGCCATGCAAAAGAAATTCGGACAGAATTTTATGGTAAATCCTGCGGCTCGTACAAGCATTGTAAATATGCTTGATATTCATAAAGATGATTTTGTGTGGGAAATAGGCCCTGGACTGGGGTGCATGACAAATGAAATCTTAAATAAAGGTGCAAATCTTACTGTTTTTGAAATAGATAGAGGTTTTATTGCTTTACTTCATGATTTTTTCAAAGAATATGAAGATGATAACCATTTTAGAATAAAAGAAGGTGATGTCTTAAAAAATTGGCTGCCAGAAATGAAAGCTGTTGAACTCGGTTCTGGAAACATAAAGCTTTTTGGTAACCTTCCATATAATATTGCGGCTACATTCATTGCTGATACCATTACAAAAGGGTACATCTTTAACAGATGTGTATTTACGGTTCAAAAAGAAGTTGCAGACAGAATGAGAGCAAGACCTTCTACCAAGAACTATTCTGCATTCAGTGTTTTGTGCCAGTGGCAATATGTTCTGAAACCAGGAATTGAACTTGCTCCTGGAAATTTCTGGCCTCGTCCTAAAGTTGTTTCTCAGGCTGTACTTTTTGAGCCAAAAGATGAGTCTCTGGTAAAATGTTCTGATCCTGCTTTGTTTGTACGTCTTGTTCATGCATTGTTTTCTCAAAGGCGAAAAACTCTTTTGAATAATATAAAAGCTGTATTACCACAAGGTATTAATGCTCTTTCTGTTTTTTCAGATGCTGCTATTTCTCCTTCTGAACGTGCTGAAAATCTTACGGTTGAAGATTTTCTTAGATTGTCTGAAAGTCTTAATTCTGCTAAACTGACTGTATCAGAGTAAGGAAATTGTATGACCGAAGAACAGATTTGTGATAATTTTAAAAATGTTACAGAGCAAATTGAAAAGGCCGTATCTGATGCTGGGCGTAGTGAAGGTTGTGTAAAACTTTGTGCTGTAAGTAAATTTCATCCTGCAGAAGATGTTTTGGCAGCCCTAAAAACAGGGCAGACTTTGTTTGGGGAAAATAGGGTTCAGGAAGCATATTCAAAGTTTACGGAAATTAAGCAGGCAGAAAGAGCTTTTGAACTGCATATAATAGGTTCTTTGCAATCAAATAAAGTAAAGAAGGCTGTAGAAATAGCTTCTTGCATTCAGTCTGTAGATAGGGAAGAGCTTCTTGTTGAAATAGAAAAGCAGTGTGCAAAGCTTAATAAATCTATTGATGTATTTTTTGAAATTCATACAGGTGAAGACTCTAAGTCCGGCTATGCTGATAAAAAAGCTCTGTTTGTATCCTTAGAAAATTTTGAAAAAGGATTATATCCTCACATAAAACCTGTTGGACTTATGACTATGGCCCCATTTACTGATGATGAAAAAGCAATAAGTCATTCTTTTGAGACAACTCGTTTATTAAAAGATGAAATTAATAAAAAATTCTCTGATCTTCCAATTTCAGAACTCAGTATGGGAATGAGCGGAGATTATAAAATAGCAATACAGGAAGGCAGTACAATGGTTCGCATTGGAACGGCTTTATTTGGAGAACGATGTTAAGAAAAAAAAGTACTGCATTTTTTATCTTACTCATTTCTTGTTTTATTCTATTTGTTCCTGTTGTTCAGGTTTATGGCGAGTCTGCAGCGTCTGAAAAAGATTCTGATAATGTAACTCCAGAACCATATACAGATGATGAATTCCCGCAATGGTCGAAGGATTTACGCAGGGCAGAAATTGTTTCGCTTGGTGCAATTCCGTTTGCGGCTATAAGTGTTACTATGGCATACGGCGGATATCAATATGCCAGCGGTAAATCAAATTCGTTTCCTAATCCTTTGAGTCGTGATAATAGTTATACTAAAGAAGAAATTTTTAAATTGGTTGGTGTTTCTGCTGGTGTAGGATTGTCTGTTGGTCTTGTTGATTTTGTAATAAACTACACACGCCGTAAAAAAGCAGAAAAAGAACGTCTTTTAGAAGAAGCCAAACAAAATGAAAATATACGCGCAATCACTCCAGAAGAAGCTGGTGATTTGTTGCGTAAGAATTCTAAAAACATAGAAGAAGACTCAAAATCTGAAGATACAACGGAACAGCCTGCTTCTGATGAAGACAGTGATTCTGAGAAATAATATGGCATATTATACTGTTCGAATTCCTAAAGAATACACAAAAAATGAACGTCTAGATAAATACATTGCCTCAATTCCAAGCGGAATGAATAGAAGTAAATTGAAAAGTGGAGTTGTAAGCATTCTTGTAAATGGTAAAAACTCAAAACTTTCTTGTAAGGTAAAAGCAGGAGACTGTATTGATATTGAATGGGAAGATAATATTCCTGATGATATTGAGCCTGAAAATATTCCTCTTGAAATTATATATGAAGATGAAAATGTCTGTGTGATTAATAAGAAACAGGGAATGGTTACACATCCTGCCTGTGGCAATTGGAACGGAACTTTAGTAAATGCATTGTTGTTTCATTGGAATAGGAATAAAATCTCTCAGTTGAAAGAAGCGGCTTCTGATGCTGAACTGTTAAAAAAAAGGCGTCCTGGTATTGTACACAGACTTGATAAAGATACTTCAGGCATTATAATTACAGCTAAAAACAGAGATGCTGAAGAATGGCTGGGAAATCAATTCAGAAATCATCATCAATTAGTGAAAGAGTATATTGCAATCTGTATGAATAGACCACAGCATCAGCATGGTGTTATAAAAACTCAGATTATAAGAGACCCGAAAAATAGGAAAATATATAGGGCTGTAACAGATACTGAGGATGGAAAATTTGCGCAAACGGCATATTATTGTATAGCTTGTTACGGTGAATATTCATTAATGCGTATACGCATTGCGACTGGGAGAACTCATCAAATAAGAGTTCACATGAAATATTTAAATTGTCCTGTGTTGGGGGATCCTTTGTACGCAAAAAAAGACAAGCTTTTCCCATCAGCAACGCTTATGCTTCATGCTCGTCTTTTGAAAATAAAACTTCCTAATGAACAGACTTATCATACTTTTGAAACAAAAACTCCAGTACGATTTAAAAAGATATTAAAATCTCTTCATTCTATGTATCCTAAAGTTTTATTGCCCAAAGATAAATAAAAGGTCTTTTAATGATTAAGAGTATTAGTGTTTTACATGAACCTTCTCAAAATGAGCCGTTTTTAATTTTATCAAAACCGCGTGGCTTGCCCAGTGCACCTTTGAAAGATGGTGATGATTGTGCATATACTCAAGCAGAAAACTTATTTCCAGAATTACGGAATGTTGTAGGAAAAAAAATCGTTGAGCATGGGCTTGTTCATAGAATTGATACTGAAACTCAAGGCTTACTTTTGATTGCTTCGTCTCAAGCTTTTTATGATTATATGCAGGATATACAGAATAAAGGCTTATTTATAAAGACTTATAAGGCTTTATGCGATGTAAAAATAAAGGCTGATATTGAAATTTCGGAAAATGGATTTCCTTCATCTCCTGATATAGATTTTAAAGGCAAAGGTTTTGATTGTATTGTAAAATCTCAGTTCCGACCTTATGGAGTTGGAAGAAAAGAAGTTCGTCCTGTTGATGAGAGGGCTGGGAGAGCTGCTATGAAAAAAGCTTCATCAGATGTCTATGAAACTTATATCTGTGGCAAATTTAAGGATGAAAAAACTGAATGCAGTGTTACTTGTTCTATAACAAAAGGGTATAGGCATCAAGTTCGTTGTCATCTTGCGTGGATTGGACTTCCGATAAAAGGGGATCCTGTTTACTCGACTATTTTTGAAAATGATGTTCATTCTAACGAATTTTTCTTTACTGCAAGTGGTTTACGTTTCCCTAATATAGATGGTAATGAATTGTCTTTTTCGATATGATTTGAGAGTTTACAAATAAGAAGATTTTTTTAAATAAGTGGTAATAAAAAAAGACCGCTAAAAAAAGCGGCCTGTATATATGCCCGGAACAAGACTTGAACTTGCTCGCTTTTGCATTACAACGATTTATAGACTTTGACCGCATTTTGACCGCACGTAATTCATAACGTTTATTTTAAGAAAATGCACTTTCATGAAAATTATAGCACAGAAGAAAGGAACAAAAAACACCAAATCCGGAAAAATAAAGAAAAATCATGACATGATGTAAAAATGCCCCGAATGTGAATATTGTCATATTTTCGTTTTATTCCGGGGCATTATATTTTATAACGATTTTCACATTTTACTGTTTGATAAAAAAGACTGGACAAATTCCATTCAATTGTATTTAATAGAGGTAGACAGACCTCGTTTCTAGAATAATCAAGATTGAAGAGCCTTTGGAAACCAACCCCAGAGGCTCTTTTTTTATTACAGACCTTGGCAGGTTTTCAATACAGAGTTTGGCGGATTTTTGATACAGACTTTGGCGGTTTTACGCAGATTGATAGTGAGAAAATGGGAAATTTCCCATTTTTTCTATTTTATGCGGACGGCACGGCGGATGTTTCTCCATTCTGCCGTGACATAGTACGGTTTAGCTTTATTTCTATTAAGTCTTCAATTTCCAGCTTGTCTCGCTCATCCAGAAGCCGGAACGAGAGCAGGTGCTTCTGTTCGGATTCTGAACACTCAAAATGCTTAGGTTCTTTTCCTGTAATTAGCCAATCTGTTGTAACGTTTAAATATTCTGCTATCTGAGCAACAATATTTGCGTTAGGGATGGAACCTCTTCCAGCCGCCCAGCTAGATATTGTAGATGAGGAAATATTTAAATCTGTTGTTATTGCCTTTCTAGACTGTTTCCGTTTACTCAAAACAAAATCAATCCTTTCTGCAAATTCTTTTCCAGTCATCAATTTTATTTTCGTCATAAAAAAACTCGTAATTTCGTAAAAAACTAGTTGACTTTCTCGCAATATCGCATATAATCAGAAATATAACTCGCAAATGCGAGAAAATCGAACAGTGTACACTGTTCGTAGTCCTTGACAGAGGACTACGAAACTTAGCGTAAAGCTACCATACAGCTTTACACCTCGTTTCGTAAAACACGCTCCGCAGACTGGGCATCTGAGGAACCGGACGTACCGTTTAAGGCATTAAAAACCCTGTAGGGTTTTTAATATATGGAGACGGCAGGAAGTTCAGATAAATGATTTATCCCCACCGATAATTCCCACATCTGATGCCCAACTTCCTGCGGTCTCTTTTTTTTTAATTTCATTCCAAAAATGGAGGGCATCAGATGAACATGAACCTGTCACAGACCGCTGACTACATGAGGCTGGACGTAACGCAGATCCTTAATCTTGTAATTGGAAACAAAATCCCCAACACAAAGACACGCTACGGATGGACCGTCACTTCACAGGATGCGGACGCATACCTTGAGGAACACTGCACAATGCGCACCGAGGACATCGAGGCAAAGATGGAGGAGTTCCTGTATGTATAAGAGCGTAAAGGCAGCCGCAGCATACCTCGGCCTTAGCAAATGGACTGTCTACAGGCTTGTCGAGAATAAGATCCTTCCTCATGTAAAGATAAGCACGAAGGCGGGCGGGTACGGTCCAAAGTCCAAGGTCGTCATTGATGAGAAAGACCTTGAGCGTTACGCAAGGCGTAACCGTGTGATGAGCAATGAGGAATTCATTGCCGTGGCGGACAGGAAACTTCTTGAAATGGAAAGGGCTCGCGAGGAGCGTATTAGGAGGATGCGATGAACGAAAGATTCTGCATGTATTTCGGGGCAAACGAGCAACAGGAGGATGTCAGGGAGTACATAGAAAAAAAATTCCGTGAATACGTCAGGGCAACACCAGACGGTAAAGTCCTGCTTTCCGTAAGCATAAAAGACGGAAAGGTTGATTTTATGGAAATAAAGGCGGTGTCAAGATGAGTGATAAAAACAGCGTGAAGAAAATTCCAGTGTCGGACTTCCTTTACATGCTTAAAAGCCGCGGAATATCTTCAAAAATGGCTGACAACATAGAGCTTGCGGTTTTCAAGTACCTTTATCCGCAGGTTTACTCAAGGACCAGGGACAGGCTCCTTGAGGGAATGGAAAAGAACACCTCGGAACGGTGGCTTGAAAAGGAAAAAGGCTGGGCTGCTTATGAAGGCATAATCAATTACCTTGTCGCACGCAAGCAGGCAAAGGACGGAACCGACAGAATCCATTTGCAGATGATCATAGACTACAAGAGGCCTTTCATCATGTTTGACAGTACCGGCAGGGAGTTCCACTTTCCCGATGCCGGGAAGGCAATGGCAGAGACAGGACTTAACAGGACTGAGTTCACATTCATGGTGACTCAGGGCAGAACCGTCAAGGGCTGGACTGGAATGCAGGAGTAACGTATGGGAACAGTTACAAGCGGAAGGCGCGGCTCAAAGGGTGGCGAGGTCCACGAGATGATAATGCAGCGGCTGAAAGATGCGGGTGCCAAAGGTGTCCTTGCAAACGAACTGTGCAGGGAGCTGGGAGTTGAAAACATAAACCGTGTCCTTTATTTCCTTAATGCGTCTGATCCAGTCGCAGAGGAAACCGTGGTTGAGTTATGGCGGAACCCGAAGACAGGCAGGGAAAAAAGAAAAAAAATGATAAGGCTGTACTATTGCAGTGAAGAGCTGTACGGAACCATAGAAAATCAAAGAGGGGCGGAAAGCCCAAGGAGCAGGTAAATGAAGGAAGTTTCACTTGAGACTATACAGAACGGTGCTGTAGTGGACATGTTTAACGAGGAACTTCAGAAGGTAATGGAGAACATTGCTGATGAGAACACAAAACCCGATGCGGTAAGATCCATCACAATCACGGTCAGCATCAAGCCGGACAAGACTAGGCGGAGTGCGGCAACTGCTATTGAATGCAAGAGCCGTATCTGCCCCGTAAAGCCTTCTGACGGATTTATTTTCCTTAATCAGACAAAGGATGGAAGCCTTGAAGCCTTTGAAGATGATTACAGACAGAAGGAACTGGAGGACGCAGACGGCGTATCAATCTACACAATGCCAAAAGT
>CAMVEQ010000045.1:0-21418 GCA_947166545.1 uncultured Treponema sp.
GCCGTATCTCAGTCCCAATGTGTCCGTTCACCCTCTCAGGCCGGATACCCGTCATCGCCTTGGTGGGCCTTTTCCCCGCCAACTAGCTGATGGGCCGCGGGCCGTTCCCCCTGCGGAGCCGTAGCTCCTTTCATGAACTCCCTTCCAGAAGTCCATCTCATCCGGTATTACCCTGTGTTTCCACAGGCTGTCCCCGTCAGGAGGGTGCGTTACCCACGTGTTACTCACCAGTCCGCCGCTCTCATAAGGAAGCAAGCTCCCTTATTCCCGCTCGACTTGCATGCTTAAGACGCGCCGCCAGCGTTCGTTCTGAGCCAGGATCGAACTCTCCATGATTATTTCTCGTCCCGAAGGACTAGAATTACCACTTTAAATTCCCCGGCTTCCATCTTATTTATGGAAATCAGGTGAACTTAGAACTTTCATTCTAAGTCCGCATGCCTGTCTTTCTATGTCGCTGACCTTATCTGATAACTTAATTTACTTCAGTAAACCAAGCTCTCACACTTGTCTTCTTTCCTTCTCTTTTCTGTCAAAAAACTTTGCTGCGGTGTTTCGCAGGTGAATAAGACTATATCACCACTCATTTTTTTTGTCAACTCTTTTTACAATTTTTTTTTATTTTTTTGTATTATTTTTTTTCATCAGCCGCTTCTTTTAAAACACTACCAAAATGAATCAAATAATCAACAAAAGATGAATATGACAATACTACACATACAACATAAACACAAATGCCCGCAATATAGAATGCATGCATATTTACGTTCCAAGACACAGCAAGACCTGTTCTGAACAAAGACTCCTGAATTAAAGAAACAAAACATGCCGCAACATACATAACAGTTTTAAGCTTTCCACCTTTACGGGCAGCAATAGCAGTTCCTTTCTTTGCAGCTACCATGCGCAGGAAATTCTGGCTGAATTCCCTGTACAAAATAAGAATGTATAGAACAGGAGGCATATAACCTGCAAAAACAAAGCATGTAAACATTGAAAGATGCAGAAAAACATCAGCAAAAGGGTCAAACATCTTGCCAAAATCACTAACCTCATTATGACGGCGTGCAAAAAAACCATCTAAAAAATCCGTAAATTCCGCAAAAGCAAGTAGAGGTATAAGAATACAGGAAGAAAGTATCGTCACAAAAGTTCCATCCGGTATATTCAGCCATTCGGGTACAAAATATATAAGGAATAATACTGGAGCCAGTATTATTCTAACTAAAGTAAATTTGTTAGAAGTTTTCATACCGTGAATTATAAGAAATAACAGTCTTATTGTCTATAATCACAACCCTTTTGCCCAAGAATAGGTGCTAAGGTATGGATCAGGCTTAACAACATCCTCACTTTTCCATATTTCTTTAATAAAGCCTTCTTTACTTATCTTTCCAACACGCACTCGCTTTGACAAATGCTGATTTTCACCATCAATAGTTACAGTACCTTCTGGAGCATCAAAAGAAAGTCCTTTAGCAGCCATTCGGACATCCTCAACATTAAAAGTTCCTGCCCTTTCACAAGCTTTTGCCCACATGTACACAGCAATATAACCAGCTTCGATAGGATCTGCTGTTGCACGAAAATTGCCATATAAGTTTTTAAAGCGAGCAACAAACATTTTATTTCGTTCGGTCTGTATAGATTGGAAATAACTCCACACAACATAATGACCTTCCATGATGTCCAAACCGATATGTTCTATCTCTTCCTCTGCAATAGAAAAACTCATTACAGGAATAACATCAGCCGTAATTCCTTCTTCAAACAACTTGTTAAAAAAAGCCTTATTTGAAACTCCATTCACAGTGTTCAAAATCACATCAGGCTTCAAAGTCTTTATCTGCTCAATAACATAATCAAAATCAGAAGAATCTTCAGCAACATAGTACTCCCCTACACATTCTCCACCAAGAGAAGCAAGTAAGGATTTTATTATCTTGTTTGCAGTCTTAGGGAATACATAGTCAGAACCGATCAAAAACATTCGTTTTCCAATATTTGCAGCACAGTATTCCACTGCAGGAACAATCTGCTGATTTGGAGCTGCCCCCATATACATGATATTAGGACTAGCTTCAAGACCTTCATATTGCAGAGGATACCACAACAAACCATAAATATCATCCTGTTCAACAACAGATTTAACTTCTTTACGGGTCGCAGATGTCCAGCAGCCAAAAATACTTACAACCCCATCATCCGTCAACATTTTACGGGCAAGTTCTCCAAAAACCTTCGGATCACTTTGTCCATCTTCTTGGACAACTTCTATTTTTTTCCCAAGAACACCACCTTTTGAGTTAATTTCTTCAATTGCCAAAAGCTCTGCATCCATAACAGGAATTTCACTTTCAGACATGTATCCAGAAAGAGAATGAAGAAGTCCAACTTTTACAACAGGTTCACTCTTTAATTTTATTTGAAAGTTTAGTTTTTCACATCCAATAAAAACACTTATAACCCCCAGAAGAACAATACAACAAAAAGCCTTTATCAACACTTTATTTTTCATAACATTCCCCAGTAACAATATCATAAGTAGTCATTATACCCTTACCTTTTATGTCACACTCTATAGGCTCACTGAATTTTATGTCACAATCTTTCAAATGCTCATACACAGTTTCGGATACCCTTATGCCACCAGGAGAGCAAGCAGACTCCATGCGACTGGCAACATTTACAGAATTTCCCCAAACGTCATACAAAAATTTAGTTTTGCCAATAACTCCAGCATTAACAGGACCGCAGTTAATTCCTACGCGAATATTAAACTTGATGAATGCAGTTCTATTATATTCCCTCAAATCTTCATACATTCCTTTTGCAAATTCCACCATAATCTTTGCATGATCTTCATTTGGAGTAGGCAAACCACAAGCTGCCATATAAGCGTCTCCAATAGTCTTGATTTTTTCAACTCCCAGCTGTTTAGCACGCTCATCAAAGCGGCAGAACAAATCATTAAGTGCCAGAACAATTTCAAGAGCAGAATGTTCGCTTGAAGTTTTTGTAAAGTTAACAATGTCAGAAAAAAGAATAGAAACATCCGCAAAGTTTTCACCAGTAGAATGTATATTATCTTTCAAATCCTGAGCAATCTTGTCCGGCAAAATTGCATGCAACAGCTGATCAGATTTTTCCTTTTCCAGAGCAAGTTCTCTTGTACGCTCCTTCACAAGACCATCCAAACGTATATTTTCTTTTTTAATAGCAAGTTCCTTTAAGTATACAACCGTAAAGATTATACCCAGAGAAATTATTCCAACAGTAATCCAGAACCAAGCAGTCTGATAAAAATACGGCTCCTGAACCAAAAGCATGGTTTCCGCACTATCAGAAGCAAGGCCGTCTCCGTTAATGGCACTTACAATAAAGAAATGGCGACCAGGCTTTAAGTTTGTATACGAAATTGTTCTGTTAAAGTCTGGCTCTGAGAAATCATCTTCAAATCCCGTAAGCCTATGTATAAACTGAATACGCTCAGGAGCATCAAAACTTAACCCTGTAAACTTTACATCAACTCGTTTTGTACCAGGCTTAAGTTCAATCACAGAGGCAGGATTTGTATATTCAACAGAATCAACAATTATGCTTTCAATGCATACTAATGGCATGATTGGGTTTTCATGAACCTTAACAGGATCATAAACGGCAAACCCATCTATCATAGTAAACCATAAGCGTCCATAATGGTCGCATATACTCAAAGCCGTTGATGTAGTTCCTTCAGAATCAAGCCCGTCATTTTTATTATAAAATTTAACAGAGAAAGTATCTTTTGTACCTTCTGCAACTTTTACCAAATCTTCAAAAGGAGCAGATGCAATACCATAGTTACTAGTCAGCCATACATCACCAGATGTATCAGGAATAATCTGAAAGACTGCATCAATATCAAGCCCCTGATCAGCCGATACAACTTGAAAATCTTTTGGAACAATTTCTTTAGAACTGTCATACGAAGGACATCGTGTTATACCTTTTCCAGTACAGATCCAATACGCATCATCCTTATCCTGAAAAATCTTAAAGATAACGTTACCAACAAGCCCGCTTTCAGGAGTTATCTTTCCCAAAATCTGCTCATCTTTCATAAGGAATACGCCACCACCATCCGTTCCAATCCAAATTACACCATTTCGGTCTTTGTAAAGACACATGATGTAATCATTATCAAGTCCGTCCAATCGCCTGAAATTTTTTACAGTACCATCTGTATGAATAATACTTAGTCCCGATGTCGTACCTACATACAGTTCACCAGGCTTTGTTTCTATGGCAACGCGGACTTTTTCACCAGCAAGACCGTTTTTCATTGTCCAGCTGTCAATTTCACCCTTTCTTTCACCACTGACATAATAACGCAACTGTCCAAACTTGGAATAACAACTGACAAGAATATCACCATTACTTGCAACTTCTACATGTCGAATGCGGACATTCTTTGTAAACTCTGTAAGTTCATTTTCTTCAGGCATGTCATTTTTGTAACAAAGAACGCCTTTATCAGTCCCTATCCAAACACGACCATTCCTATCTTCAGCAATGGCATTTGTAGCACAGTGCGTTTTAGTCATCTTAAAACGCCCATGAGTCAGCTTACCAATACCGTTATTATCCGTAGCAAGCCAAATGTTACCCTCACGGTCACAGATTATTTTACTGACGTTAACCCCCCGCAGAGCAGGATTTTTATATTCGTAATAAACACCATTATTATATGCAACAATACCCTCAGCAGTTCCAAACCAAATTGTACCGTCTTTACCCATAAAAATCGTATGAATTTCAAGAGTATCAAGCACAGAATCAGTTTTCATCAAGGTTGCAATACCGTTTTCAATTTTTACAAGTCCGCCAGAACGCAGGCCAATCCAAAAGTTTCCCTGCAAATCCTGACCAATAGCAGAAGTACCGTAATTCCCCAGAAAATCAAGAGATGCAATAGTGCGAAACAGTCCATCTTGAAAAACAAACAGCCCCTTTTCATTTTCAGTTACAAGCCATATACGACCTGCTGTATCGCAGAAAAGCTCCCTTGTAACAACACCTTCAGGAACAGAACCGGCTTCAAACTGAGGGTTAAAAAGCCTTTTATTCTTTGAAAGATAAACAACACCTGCTGCAGTACCAACCCATACATTTCCTTTTCGGTCTTCAACAATTGCACGGATGGAATTATTCGGTAATCCGTTCTGCGTGGTAAAGGTTATGTTTTCACCGTCTTTTGAAATAAGCTGCAAACCATCTTCGTTAGAGCCAACCCAAAGATTATCACTAGAATCCTGCATCAAAACGCGGACAGAATTAAAAGTGTACTGATTATCTTTTCCCCTTTTCAAAGTTGTAAAAGCAACACCATCAAAACGGACTAAACCTGCATAAGTACCAACGTTTATGAACCCGTCTTTAGTCTGAATCAGGTCATTTGCTGTAGCTCCAGTAAGCCCCCCAAGCGAAGTCCACTGCTGATACACATAATTATCAAAATAAGAATTCTGAGCTACAGCAGAAACAGCACAAAAAATAACCGCCGCAATTAATGCATACAATTTTTTCATTTTTAAGATACATCTCCAGAAGTCATCAAATTTCAGCATTATTAATACGTCTTAAAATCCTGTACAATACTTATTGCAGAACGGATTTCGCAGGTTGGCAAAATCTTGGCAGCCGTTTGCACAGCTCTTTCAACAAGTCCCTGAGAATCAGCAACTCCCTGCAACGTAATTACATTACCGTCTACAACAGCCCTAAGGAAGTTTATATTAATATGAAAGTCAAACAGCAATTGATTAACAAGCCGCTGACCTTTTAACCGTTGAGCAATCTGCTTTTTACCTTCGGCTTCTTTTTCTGCTGTTATATGAACTTTTATTATATTTTCAATAAGTTTTACAGATTCATCAATGTTCAGAATGCTTGTATTAAGAGTCATCAAATAATGCTGAGGGTCTTCATTTTCCATGTTAAAGAAACTCTTATGAAAACCTTTTCTGTTAGCATCGCTCTCATCAATACGAGCCTGAGCCTGTTTATCATTCCAAGAGAATTCTTTTTTAAGACGCTCAAGACGGACTGAATCCTTAGAAACAAAACGCAAGGCTACAAGATTAGGAATGTCTTCCAGAATAGAAAAAGAACCGCGTCCTATAAGAATGCAGTTGCCTTTATCAGCCTCGTCTAAGATTGCATATTGCAGATAATTAAGGTATTCATCCCTGTCTTTTACCAGACTGGCAAAAAAACCAGGCTTACGCTCATCATACTTAGAAAGTTTTGCCTGAGGAAAGCCCAATTCAACAATCCTCTTTTCTATCTGCTTACGGTCAATAAAAGCATACCCTGTTTTATCAGCCAAAGCTGTTGCAATCTCATCACCTAAAGCCGCAACCTGTCTTGAAATAGATATAATCGCCATACAAAACCTCCTAATTATAAACCATTGTGATTTTTTTAATTCAGTACTATCATTATAAAATATAAGTAGTTTTTATGCAAAATTTTTTTTATTACGGAGACAATAATGCAAGACAATGAACTGATTTGGAACGAAACTGGCAAAAAAGAATTATATAAAACTCCTGTTTTTACAGTTACGGAAAGAACAAGTACAGGACCAGACGGACAGCAAGGAAAATTCATTGTAAATGAATGTCGTGACTGGGTAATCGTAATTCCTGTAAAAAATGATAAATTCCTAATGGTCAAGCAATGGCGGCACGGAGAACAGCAATTAAGCATAGAATTTCCAGGTGGAGTAATTGAAACAGGAGAACCTGCAGAAGAAGGTGCAAAACGTGAATTGTTAGAAGAAACTGGAGCAATTGCTGGAAAAATGACACTTTTAGGCAAAATGAACCCAAATCCTGCACTTTTCAGCAATCATGTATACATCTATTGCGCGGAAGAACTTACATCCAAAGGCAAGCAGCAATTAGACAAAGACGAATTTGTACACTATTTTGAACTGGACAAAAAAGAAGTGTTTGCAAAAGTAGGAACACCAGAATATCCTCATGCACTCATGGCAAGTGCCGTAGCACTTTACCGTGAGCACTATAAAGAATAAAACTTATTTTTTTATATTAATAGGGCTAAACGTTCCGTAAGTCTTATTCGGATCATACGTACCGCTACGATATTCTCCAGAGATTGAAGGAATTTCCAGCTTCATTCCTGGAAGAATAAGATTAGGATTTTCAGGTTCTGGAAGAATGCTCTTATTTGCTTCGTACAAATTTTCCCACAACCATGGATTGTTATAAACATAAGTTCTGCCAGAAATGTTCCACAGACAGTCTCTTGTAATTTCCCATGGCTGAACAATATAGAACTTAGGTAAAGGATTCATACCTTTGATTCCAGCCAAAGTATCAAGAACTTTCTGTGCAAGCAAAGATGCATTATTAAAATCTTCTTTATCAAACGCTTTCTTTGCCTGATTATAATAATCCAGCGCAGCACTATATGCTACAGGATAGTTTTCATCAGCATGAATTGAACGAGCATATTCAAGACGATTTTTTGCCCTTGCCAGCAATTCTTCTGCAGAATCTGAATTCAGTCTGCTTTTTACAAATTCTTCAGAAAGGCGTGCATTTTCAGTAGCTTTTTGCGCATAGTCTACCGCAAGAACATATTCTCCAGCATCAAAAGCCTTGTCAGCCTTTACAAAATACTGTTCTGCAAGTTTCTGATATGTATTGTTTTTGTAACTAAATCTTACAGCAAATGCAAAACCAGAGCACAAAAACATTATTACAAGAGGAAATAGAATTTTTCTCATAAAGACTTTCCTCCACCGACAGGAAGCTTCTCAGCAATTTCTACATAAGAAGCCCTTGCAGCAGAAAAATCATCTGCTTCAAGAAGAATTGCATTTTCATCTTCAAGTCCCTGAATTCTTTCAGACAGAGGATCTGTTTTATCAGCTTTCAAAGCAACTGACTCGCTCTGCTTAACACGCTCTTTGGCACTGTTAATCAAAGCCTGTGCCTTCTGACGTGCAGCAGACACCTCCTTATACAGCTTAGAGAAAATTCCACGTGCAGTAACATAATCTTCGATTGAATTTTCAATATCACCGTTTACATATCTTGAATCCCCGTCTCTAAAAGAAGCAACTCCATTATCGTAATCGTTCTTGCGTGAAACAGAAGCCTTAACACTGTCAGCCTGTTTCTTTGCTTTAAATGCGGCAGAACGTTCGTTATTTGCAGTTGATTTAAACACATTTGTAAAGTTCAAATCAGCCTTGTTTGCTTTTTGCAGGAAGTCATTACCTTTGTCAGAATTACCTTTTTCAAGCTCTGCAATATACTTTGCAGCGTCTCTATTTATGTCTTCAAGTTCTTCAAGAAGTTCGGCACCGTCATCATAACATTTCTGGTTATTATATGCATAGCCTTTGTCATCAATTCGTTCTTTCTTAGCCTTTGCCTGTGCATACACTTCAAGTCCCTTGAACAGGCTGTTCAAGTTTTCAAGAGCTTTCTTTAACTCTGGAGAGTTTTCACCAGAGGCAGCCCGCTGTTTAAGACGCTCAAAAGCATCATTTGCAGCATTGTACAAATCTGAAAGAGAAGTATCCGCACCTGCATCTTCTGCATTGCGACGCGAGTTTTCAATACTATCAATAAGATTGTTTATCTGACTGTCAGAAGAATATTTTTTTCCAGTTGAAGTACTAGCAGAGCCTTTTCCAGAACCAGAACCATCTTTTGAAGAGGCATCCTTATCTTTGCCAGTATCTGTAGAACTTCCAGATTTAGATGAACCACCTGATTTGGAAGAATCTTTTGATGAACTGCCCGATGTTGCAGATGAATCAGAAGAACCACGACCTTTGCTTGAACCACCTGATTTTTTTGTTGATGCGCAAGTAATAAAAAGAACACAGCACAGAGCCATGAAAACATTGAATAAGCGTCTAAGCTTCATGATTTCCCCCTTAAATCCCAAACCTATTATTACTTTTTATCGGCATCTAAATATGAATCATAATAATTTTAACTAATTATTCATTTATTTTAATAAGTATTGTATAATATATACTACGTTACTTTTTAAGGAGATTATATGGCAGACGACTTTCACTATGAGATTGTAGAAGAGCATGGTGTTCTTTCAGAAGGAAAGGGTGGTTGGAAAATGGAACTGAACCTAGTTACTTGGGGAGACAGAGCCGCAAAATACGACATCCGTTCCTGGTCTCCAGATCATGAAAAAATGGGCAAAGGCATTACATTGACAAAAGAAGAACTTGGTGCCTTAAAAAAGATTTTGAACGAAATGACAATATAATCAATTCAGATTAATCTTCATACACAGAAGGATACAGCCCGTTTTTCACAACAATAGCGTATACCATCATTATAAGGCGTGTATCTTCCATGAGAGTTCCACCTTCCCTTATTGCCATATCCGTATATGCCAAAAGGGAAAGAACTGACGCTGTAGTACCTGGTCCCCAAATTCTTGCAGCTTTGCTGTACCGAGCAACGCTTTTCTTGCTTCCCAAGCCTGCAGCACGCAACTGAGCATCGGTAGGGGATTTTCCTCCAGCATACAATGTATGATACGTTCTTAATAATCTAAAACAGTATGTAAGCCCAGCAATTATAGCAACTCCTCCCGAATCCCTCGACAGCCGTATTTTCTGTAAAATCATTAGAGAAGTTTCAAGCCTTTCCTTAGGAGACTTCTGCTCATCAGCAAGAGCTTCAAACAATGTAAAAGCATTTTCTTCCCTATTGTGCGAAAGAATTTTATCTACATCATCAGAAGTAATTGTATAGCCTTTTTCAAAACAGTAGAAAAACCTTGAACACTCGCTTTTAAGAGTTTCAGTATTATTTTCCACCATGTCCAGAATGAGTTCTACTGCATCATCTGTAACAGAAAAACCATTCTTTCTAAAATAATTATGCACCCACTGAGGTTTTTGATTATCAAACATCTCCCAAAAGATTTTCTTATGGGAAGAAGGCACAGCACTTTCAATTTTCTTTTCAATGCCGTTTTCATCCGATTCCAAAATCAATACATTCGGACTGTTAACGGCATTTTTTATGTACTGAACAATAAGATCAATGTCAGATTTTAATTTAATTAACTCGGTATTTTTAAGAATAATAAACAGAGCCGAAGAAAAAAGACTTGCATTCTGCAATTGTGAGATAACATCAGTAATACGTGTTTCTGAAGCATAATAGCGGTAAAAATCCACACCGCCATTCTTTTTTTCCGCCGCAGCCCTTATAGTAGCAACAGCATCACTTTTATCGCCGTTTTCAGGCCCTGTAAAAAGATATACTTCTGAGTCAGCCATATCAATATGAACGAATTATGCAAGAAAGAGTGCCGACAATGCGCACATCCTGACAGTAAACAGGCGGAATGCCTTCACATTCAGCCTTTAAACAAATCCTATTAGCTTCAACCGAATATTTTCGCAAAATAATGGAACTGCCTTTTATTACAGCAACAATCTGTCCTTCCGAAGCTTCTTCACAGGATTTTACAATGGCAGTATCACCTTTACAAATTCCAGCACCTGCCATGTCGGAATCGGCAATTTTAAGTGCAAAGTACGACAACTCTTTATTAATAAAAGGTTCTGAAACACCAATGCACCCGTCATAATTTTCTTCACTTAAAACAGGCAATCCATGAACAAGATTACCAATAACAGGAATTTTTGCAGAATATATCACATCATCTTTAGCATCCGCATATTTTAGGATTTTCATTGAGCGTGAACATTTAGAACGTTGTGAAATATATTCTTTTTTTTGAAGGGCAGACAGATGATCCTGCACTGCACGTAGAGAAATATCAAAATGCTCCCCTATTTCGCGGACTGTAGGCGGAAAAGAATTGGTTTTTAAATATTCCGTAATAAAACTCAATACTTCCCGCTGGCGACCAGTGAGAGCTTTCATGAATACTCCTTATTCTTCTTCAAATTTTGACTCAAACAGTTTTACAATAGCATCTACGGCATCTTTTTCATCTGTACCATCAACTTTAAGAGTCAATGTAGTATTATAACCAGCTGCCATAGTAATAACGCCCATAATAGACTTTGCATTCACAGTTGCGTCTTCGCGTTCTAAATTAATTTCCGATGAAAACTTATTTGCTGTCTGTGCAATTAATGCAGCTGGACGTGCATGTATTCCTGCTCTGTTGCGAACTGTCAAAATCTTCTCAATCACAATAAACTTCCTTACTATATTTTTTTTATTTCAAGCAATCGGCAAGACCTTTCAGCCTTACAGATTACCTTAATATGAATAATCACTGCCGTAATAAGCAGCCTGAGCCTGACTTGACTCAATCCATTTAAGCACGTTCTGATTAAACTCTCTTGCAGAGAAATGTCCCATAGACTTTAAGCGTTCGTTCTTTGCCGCCGCTTCAATAATAATCGGCATATTACGTCCAGGTTTTACAGGTAACTCAATAAGAGGAATTTTTACCCCGAGTAACTCAGTTTTATCAGTGTCCGTCCCCACACGGTCGTACACTTTATTCTGCTGCCACTCTTCAAGCTTTACAACAAGCTGAACTTCTTTCTGGTCACGGATAGAACCGACACCATACAAATCGGGAATATTAATAATGCCAAGACCACGAATTTCCATGTGGTGACTAATAAACTTTGCAGGACCGCTACCCATGATAGTGTTACCATTTACACAGCGAAGTTCTACAGTATCATCAGCAACAAGGCGGTGCCCACGCTCAACAAGTGCAAGAGCTGTCTCGCTTTTACCAACACCACTTTCACCAGTCAAAAGAATGCCAATGCCGAAAACTTCAACAAAAACCCCATGAATAGTCTTTTTAGGAGCAAATATATTAGACAGAACACGAAGAATGCGGTTAGAAAACTCTGTAGATTCCAAATCTGTCTGCAAAACAGGGCAGCCGGCAATTTCACACATTGAAAGAAAAAGTTCATCAGGAACAAGATTGTGTGTAAATACAATGCAAGGAATTTCAAAGCCTAAAAGAATTTCAACACTTTCTAAATTTTTTTCGTTAATAAGCTTTTTTAGATACGCAAATTCACCCTTACCAATAACTTGTACGCGAGAAAATGCAAACGACTCAAAAAAACCAGACAATGCAAGCCCCGGACGATTAATATCAGGAATAGTAATCTCTCGGGACAAGTAGTTTCTGCCACATAGACAACGCAGGTTTAGAGAATCATGTCCTTTTAAGTCCAAATCCAGTAGGTCTAGTACTGTAAATTTTTTATCAGACATGCGTGTAGTATACACTTATTTTAAAATAAAATGCAACACATCACATCAGCGTTTCTTTCCAAGATATGCGTCCCTGACAGAAGGATTTTCAAGCAGCTCTTTTCCAGACCCCTGCAGAACAATTTCTCCTGTTTCAAGCACATACGCAATGTCGGCAGTTTTCAAAGCCATGTTTGCATTCTGCTCAACAAGCAAGATAGTAACACCTTTCTTATTGATTTCCCTGATAATTTCAAATATCTGCTGAACAATAAGAGGAGCAAGACCAAGCGAAGGCTCATCCAGCATTAAAATCTTAGGACGGCTCATCAAAGCTCTTCCTACAGCCAACATCTGCTGCTCACCACCCGAAAGCGTACCAGCAAACTGCCAGCTGCGTTCTTTCAAGCGAGGAAAAAGCTCGTAAACCCACTTCATGTCGTTTTCAATTACATCTTTTTCCTTGCGAAGATATGCACCTATTTTAAGGTTTTCCTGCACAGTCAAATCTGCAAAAACATGGCGGCCTTCTGGTGAAAGGGCAATTCCTTCCGCACAGATTGTATTTATAGGCATACCAATCAACTCTTTATTATCAAGCTTAATAGAGCCAGAACCTCTAGACGGTTTTACAAGACCGCTTACAGTACGCAGCAAGGTGGACTTTCCAGCACCGTTAGCTCCAATAAGAGTAACAATCTTACCGTCAGGAACTTCAAGATTAATGCCCCGCAAGGCTTTTATTCCACCATAAGAAACATGTAAATCTGATATTTTAAGCATAGTCTGTTAGTCCTCATTCTCGCCAAGATAGGCTGAAATTACTTCAGGATTGTTCTGCACCTGCTCAGGAGTTCCTGATGCTATCAATGCACCGAAGTTCAAAACATAAATTCTGTCAGAAATATCCATAACCAAATCCATGTGATGCTCTATCATAAATACAGTTAAATGAAAATCATCACGGATGCGGCGGATAAAATCCGTCAATTCTGCCGTTTCCTGAGGGTTCATACCAGCAGCAGGCTCATCAAGCAAAAGAAGACTTGGATTTGTAGCAAGTGCACGGGCAATTTCAAGACGACGCTGTAAACCGTACGGCAATGATGTACAAAGTTCATCCTTTACATCATACAAGTCTAAAATTTTAAGCAGTTCTGCCGTCTCTGCCCTCTGCTGAGCTTCTTCCTTTCTGTTCAGGCGGAATGTAGCCGTAAACACATTACTTGTACGGCGCAAATGCTTTGCAATCAGAACATTGTTGAATACCGTCTGGCTTTTCCACAAACGGATATTCTGAAAGGTTCTCGCAATTCCAAGCTTAGTAATTTTATCTGGAGTAGGCTCAATATGCTTTTTATATTCCCCACGGTGAAGACCAGCCTACCTTTTCTTCATTTTTCCGCGAGGATAATTTTCTACAATTTCAACCCCGTTAAACGAAACTGAACCATTTGTAGGAGCATAAACCCCCGTTACAACGTTAAATGCCGTAGTTTTTCCAGCACCGTTAGGACCTATCAACGAAACAATTTCACCTTTATTTACTTCAAGCGAAAGATTATTTACCGCTACAACGCCGCCAAACTGCATTGTAATATCTTTCATCTGCAATACATTTTCTGTCATGACAACACCTTCGCCTTCTTTGCATTCTTAATTCTTGCAATAATCTTTTTTACAAAGCGTTTAATTCCGACTATGCTGAATTCAGACTCTCCCATAATGCCTTTCTGATAGAACAAAACAATAAGCATTATTACAACCGAGAACACAACCTTTCTGAATCCCGGGCGCAGAATTTGAAGCGGAGTAAAGTTTAAGTTGGCATTATCAAGGAAGCGGAGCCACCATTCAGAGCATGCAATGAACAGGAACGAAGCAATGCAGCTTCCCGTTACACTTCCAATACCACCAATAACAACAATCAAAAGAATTTCATAAGTCATTGCAGACTTAAACTGGCTTGCCTGAATTGTAGTCTGGAACATTGCAAGCAAAGCACCTGAAATTCCTGCAAAGAATGAACTTATTGTAAATGCAAGCTGTTTGTGATGAGCAAGATTAATTCCCATAGCTTCCGCAGCAACTTCATCATCTCTTATAGCCTTGAATGCACGGCCATAAGTAGAGTTAATCAGCATGACAATAATGGCAATACAAATTCCTGCAACAATAAAATAGAATGTAGCAGACTTGAAAACAGGATACTTTCTTAAAAGGTTTGAACCGTTAGTAATGCCACCAAGTTTATCCCACTGGAAAATTGCACGGATAATTTCTGCAAATCCCAAAGTTGCAATTGCAAGATAGTCTGACTTTAAGTGCAGAACAGGTAAACCAATAAGATATGCAAAGAATGCGGCAACAAGACCTGCAAGAATCAATGCGGCAAAGACAGGAAGCGTAACGTGAATTATGCCACCGTCAAAGTACTGGTACACCTGTGCATGAGCTTCCTGCGGAATGGTAAAGATTGCATAAGTATATGCACCAAGCAGCATGAACCCTGCCTGACCAAGAGAAAACAGACCTGTAAATCCGTTAAGCAAGTTCATAGATACAGCAACAAGGGCATAAATTGCACCCTTTTTCAAAACCATAAACAGAATTGAATTGCTGTTAAAACCACTCATTACTGCTGGAAAAACAAAATCAAGCAAAATGAGTACAAAAAACAGACAGGCAAGCAAAGCCACGCCTATAAGACTGTTTTTATTCACATTTATATTTAATTTATTCAGTTTACTTTCTTCGCTCATATTACACCTTATCAGTCTGCTTTTCACCAAAAATGCCAGTAGGCATAAACATCAAGACACAAATCAAAAGAATGAATGTAAATGCATCACTGAATGTTGTCCATCCAAGTCCCTTAATGATATTTTCACAAATACCAATTATAAACGCACCTATGACAGCACCAGGAACAGAACCAATGCCACCGAAAACAGCGGCAACAAAAGCCTTTAAGCCAGGCATACCGCCAACAGTAGGCGTTACACCAGGATAGTTAGAAAAGAAAAGTATTGAACCTACAGCAGCAAGGAAAGAACCGATTATAAACGTCATGCTTATAACAGAGTCAATTTTTATTCCCATAAGCTGAGCAGTCTCAAAATCTTTGGAAACAGCACGCATTGCCATTCCTATTTTTGTGTGATTAATAAGAAGAACAAGCGCAACAACCAGAATTATAGTTAAAAAAGGTGTTATTACCGTTACCCGTTTTGTAATTGCACCAGCAATAGTAACAGAATCGCTGATCCACGGGATGGTAGGATATTTCTTTAACAGTCCACCTGTAACATACAAAGCAAGATTCTGCAAAAGATAACTCATGCCTATTGCAGAAATCATAATAGACATTCTTGGAGCAGTGCGTAACGGTTTGTAGGCAATACGCTCAACCGAAAATCCTAAAAGCACTGTTAAAACAATAGTAAAAGGAATGGACAACCACAAAGGCATCACCGTGTAAGAATAAATCATGATAAGCCCCGATGCCATAAATACATCACCATGTGCAAAGTTTATAAGACGCAAAATACCGTATACCATAGTATAGCCAATAGCAATCAATGCATACTGACCACCTGTAGAAATTCCAGCAAGAACATACGGCAGATTATTTTGAATAAATTCCATTTCTTCCAAATTCCTAATTATAAAAGTAAACAGAGGCTTCATCATAAATTGAAGCCTCTGTTTTTTTTTAATCTAAAAAATTATTTTACAGACTGCTGAGCTACAAAGTCCCACTTTCCTGTAGAGTTATTTACTTTCTTTACGTAAGCAACATCGCGAACAGCATCACCAGTTGAGTCAAATGCAATGTCACCAGAAACACCAGTGTACTTTACACTAGGAAGAACTTTCTTAACATCGCCACTCTTTGTAGAACCTGCAGCCTTGAGAGCTTCAAGAGCTGTGTAGTATGCATCAAAGCCCATTGCAGAAACAGCAGCAATTTCATCATCACCACCGTTGTTTGTCTTTGCTGTAGCATTTGTATTCAGGTAATTGCGGAATCCGCCAACGAATGTCTTAACGTTTTCAGCATCTGAACCTTCAACGAAGAATGTTGTTACGAAAATCTGTACAGAAGTTCCCTTTGCAGCGGCAAGAACAACGTTTGAGTCCCAGGTGTCACCAGCAAGAATTGGAAGAGTCAATCCCTGAGTGTTTGCCTGCTCAATAATAAGAGCTGCAGCTTCAATAGATACAGGGCTAAAGAATACGTCTGCATTCTGTTTTTTTGCATTTGCAACATAAGCTGCAAAGTCACTTGTTCCGTCTGGGAAGGTTTCTTCAACAACTTCACCGCCAAGAGCCTTGAAAGCTTCAACGAAGTACTTTACAAGACCGCCTGAATAGTCGTCACCAAGTTTAGAAAGACAGTATGCTTTTTTTGCAGCAAACTTTTCAACAGCAAGATTTGCAAGAACTGTTCCCTGGAAAGGATCAAGGAAGCAGATGCGGAAATAGTGATCGTTGCCAAGTGTTACCTGTGGGTTTGTACAAGTAATACCGATTGCAGGAACATCAGCTGTTGCAAAGGTATCGCTAGCAGCAATTGAAACACCAGAACCGTAAGAACCAAGGATTACAGAAACACCCTTTGAAATCAATTCAGAAGCAGCTGTTACAGCCTTATCATTTGAAGATTCATTATCTACAATTTCAAGCTGAACTTTATATTCTTTTCCACCAATAGTTACGTTAGGTGTTACAGTATTTGCATACTGAATTCCCAAAGTCTCCTGTTTTCCGCCAGCACCGTTGTCACCAGAAGCTGGTTCATAAACACCAATCTTTACAACAGGAGTTTTGTCTCCACCACAAGAAACGAATGCTGTGGCTACAACAGCAGCACAAACAGCAAGCAAAGCCTTTTTCATATTAAATCTCCTTTAAAAGCTGAATTATTGTATCAGCATATCAAAAATAACAACTTTATGCCATGTAAAAATCGGAAATAATGCATAAAAATACAAAAAAATTGAATAAATACATATTAAAATAATTTAAATAATTGCTAAACTGCCTATGGTATGGTATTATAAGATTAAAGACGAAGGAGACATGAATGCAGAAATATAAATGTAAAGTCTGCGGATATGAATACATTCCAGAAGAAGGTGATAAAGACGGACGCATTGCACCAAACACGCCTTTTGGAGCGTTACCTGACGATTGGGAATGCCCTATATGTGGAGAAAGTACGGCTTCTTTCGTCCCCGTAAAAGAAGAAAATAAAAAATAGATAATTATATGAAAAAGCAGGAATGGTTTGAAAACGAAGATTTCTGGCTAAAATATGGGCCAGTAATGTTTGATGAACAGCATTGGGCAGAAGCTAACGGCATTGCCCGACGTTGCTGTGACATAGCAGAATTATCAGAAGGGAATTCTATTCTAGATGCTTGTTGCGGTCCTGGAAGAATAAGCGTAGAGCTTGCTCTGTGCGGCATGAACGTAACAGGAGTTGACATTACACAGCCATTTCTTGACGCTGCCCGCGAAACTGCACAAGACGAAGGCGTAAACCTTACTCTCATAAACCACGACATGCGCACTTATAAAACCGAAAAGCCTTTTGATGCAGCAGTAAACATTTACAATTCCTTCGGTTACTGCGACAGCATTGCAGACGACACAAAAATCTTAGAACAAATCTATAAAGCCTTAAAAGATGGAGCAACCTTCATCCTTGAATGTATTAGCCGAGAAACTGCGGTAAAATACTTTACAGAAGGGGAATGGTTTGAACGTGCAGGAATGACTGTGCTTACAGAATTTGGAGTTGTAGGAGCCTGGGAAGGTCTGCGTTCAAAGTGGATTTTAATTGCACCAGACGGCAAGCGTACTGAGCATGAGTTTGTACAACGCCTTTATTCTGCTGCAGAATTAAGAGACCGCCTTGTTTCCATAGGCTTTAAGACAGTAGATGTCTACGGAGGCTTTGATCTTTCGCCCTATAACCAAAAGGCAACAACCATGGTCATAGTGGCAAAAAAATAGGATCTATTTTCCTAGTTACGCTTTGCAATCTTTGCGGCAGCTTCGGATAGCCGTGTTATTGTCTGCCAATCCTTTGCCTTAATGAAAGATTCCTTTACCATCCAGCTTCCGCCAACGGCAGCAATGCTTGGGCATGCAAGATAAGAGCCTGCATTCTGCTCATTTATGCCGCCTGTAGCCATGAACTTAACTGTAGGGAATGGTCCTGAAAGAGCCTTTATCATTTTAAGGCCACCACATTCTTCTGCTGGGAAAAATTTCAAAAGATTAAGATTTTTTTCTAACGCAGCTTCAATCTGGCTAGGATTGCACACTCCAGGATACATTGGCACACCTTTTTCAAGGCAGAAATCTACAGTATTAGGGTTAAAACCAGGCGACACAATAAATTGTGCTCCTGCATCAATAGCCTTTGCTGCAAGATTTGCATTTATTACTGTTCCTGCTCCTACAAGCATGTCTGGGAAAGACTTGCGCACAGCTTTTATGCACTGGGCAATTTTAACAAAGCCTGATTCGCCTTCTGTAGTGCGGAAAGTAATTTCTATTGCCCCAATTCCTCCAGTGCACAAAGCTTTTGCAACGGAAAGGGCATCGTCTGTAACTGAAACTTTCACTACAGGCACAATAGCTGCCTGTTCTATTTTTGCATTAAAATCTTCAAACATTATGCATTAAGCATATCATGATTTTTGTAAAAAACAAGACTATATTCATATAAAAAAGGGCTGACACATTTTGTGCCAGCCCTTCGAGTTAAAATAGAATATATAAAACCGTTATCCGTTATATTTAATCTTAGTACATTCCACCCATATCTGGAGCTGGAGCAGCAGCTGGTGCAGGAGGTTCAGGGATGTCAGTTACAGCACATTCTGTTGTAAGGAGCATTCCAGCAACAGAAGCTGCATTCTGCAAAGCACAGCGGGTTACCTTTGCAGGGTCAATAATACCAGCATCCATCATGTTTACCCATTCCTGAGTTGCAGCATTGAATCCAACGCCTGGCTTTTCGTTCTTTGCCTTGTCAGCAATAACAGAACCGTCAAGACCAGCATTGTCTGCAATCTGGCGGATTGGCTCTTCAAGAGCACGCTTTACAATTCTGAATCCAACCTTTTCATCACCAGTAAGATCGGCCTTGTTTTCGTCAAGAACCTTGCTTGCTTCAATCAAAGCAATTCCACCACCAGCAACAATACCTTCTTCAAGAGCAGCACGTGTTGCAGCAAGAGTATCTTCTACACGGAACTTCTTTTCCTTCATTTCTGTTTCAGTAATAGCACCAATGTTGATTACTGCTACACCGCCAGAAAGCTTTGCAAGGCGTTCCTTGAGCTTTTCCTTGTCATAATCAGATGTTGACTTTTCAATCTGGTTCTTGATTTCTGCAACACGGTTCTTAATGTCGTCCTTGTTGCCAGCACCGTCAACGATTGTTGTATTGTCTTTGTCAATCTTAACAGACTTTGCCTGACCAAGATCAGCAAGTTCTGCTGTTTCAAGCTTGAGTCCGAGGTCTTTTGTAATAACCTTACCACCTGTAAGAATTGCAATGTCATTGAGCATTTCCTTGCGGCGGTCACCGAATCCAGGAGCCTTTACAGCACAGCACTTGAGAGTACCGCGGAGAGAGTTTACAACCAATGTTGTAATTGCTTCACCGTCTACGTCTTCTGCAATGATTACGAGAGGGCGACCAGTCTGTGCAATCTTTTCGAGCAATGGAAGGATATCCTTCATTGTAGAAATCTTTTCGTCGTGGATAAGGATGTATGGGTTTTCGAAATTGCATTCCATTCTTTCACGATCATTTACAAAGTATGCATTGATATAACCACGGTCAAACTGCATTCCTTCTACAGTCTTTACTGTTGTGTCCATGTTCTTTGACTCTTCAACAGTAATAACACCGTCTTTTCCAACCTTTTCAATTGCTTCTGCAAGAATCTTACCGATTTCTGGGTCGTTGTTTGCAGAAATTGTAGCAACGTGAGTAATATCATCATTGCCCTTTACAGCACGGCTGTTCTTCTTTACCTGCTCAACAGCAATAGCTGTAGCCTTGTCGATACCGCGCTTAATTTCAATAGGTGTCATACCTGCAGAAACAGCCTTAAGACCTTCGCGTACAATAGCATAAGCAAGAACTGTAGCTGTAGTAGTTCCGTCACCAGCAACATCGTTTGTCTTAGAAGAAACTTCTTTTACAAGCTGTGCACCCATGTTTTCAAATGGGTCTTTAAGTTCAATTTCCTTTGCAACAGAAACGCCGTCTTTTGTGATTGTTGGAGAACCGTATTTCTTGTCAAGCATTACAAGGCGGCCACAAGGTCCGAGTGTAACCTTTACTGCCTTTGCAATCTGTTCTACACCACTCAACATCTTTTTACGTGCGTCTTCACTGTAAACTAACTGTTTAGCCATATTTATGTAACTCCTATTAATTTGTTCCTAGAATATTTCTTTCTATGTAATATACAAAAAAAACAGAAGCTTCGGCAATTTATTTCTAAAAAAAATGTATTTTTTTCATTTTTTTCCATTTTATTTTGTACAAAAATGACAGATCCCGCGCATATCTATAGCAGAGGTGTAACACTATGAAATATATAAAACCGTTTGAGGAACTTACGTTCCATGATGACTTTATGTTCGGACTTATCATGCAGGACATGGGAATTTGCAAAGAGGCACTGGAATGTCTTCTGGGAATTAAGATTGACAGGCTGGAATATTCCGAACCGCAGAAAACGATAGTCCCGCTGTATACCGCACACGGGATCCGTCTGGACGTGTATGTAAACGACGGCACGAAAATCTATGACGTAGAAATTCAGAACCGTGACGAAAAGGATATTGGCAAACGGACACGCTACTATCAGGGAATGATGGACACGGAAGCACTCTTAAGAGGTGAGGACTATGAAGAGTTGAGGGAAAGCATAATAATCTTTCTATGTCGGTTTGACCCTTTCAAAAAAGGGATTCCATGGTATACTGTGAAAAGGACATGCATAGAAGACAGAGACGTTTTCATTGATGACGGTGCTATTGTCAAGATTTTTAACTGCACGGCTTATGAAAAAGTTGCAAATACAAGCCTGCAGGCGTTTTTGAAGTAC
>CAMVEQ010000046.1:0-21108 GCA_947166545.1 uncultured Treponema sp.
GCTACCGAAACGGAACTCCGTTACTTACTATAATGGTACTCCGTTACTTACTAGAACGGAAAAACATTTGTTACCGAAAAGTTCTTTTGTCCGACAGTATTCCGCTTGGATTATGACGATTTTCCGACATTTTCAGACGATTTAAGATATTTTATTGGCAAAATTCAAGACTATCTGTTATAATTGTTTCTATGAATATAAAAGATACCTTGCCGGGTCGCCCTTTTCCGCTTGGGGCAGAACCTAGAGACAATGGAGTTAATTTTGCAGTATTCAGCAGAAACGGTACGAGAGTAATTTTAAACCTGTTTCAAGATGCAGGAGATAAAACTCCTTCTGACATTATAGAACTTAATCCCGAAACAAATAAAACAGGCGATATCTGGCATGTCTTCGTGCCTAATTTAAAAGCGGGAGCAATGTATCTTTATCAAGTTGACGGTCCATTCAAGCCTTCGACAGGACATCGTTTTAACGTAAAAGACTTTCTTCTTGACCCTTATGCAAAAGCCCTTACACCAGAGTCAATCTTTCTAAATCTTCCTAAAAATTACAGACCTCCAGTAGACAAGTCCGACATAGAGCTTTCAGATTACGGACATCCTTTTAATTTTCCAAAATGCGTTGTAATAGATGACGAAACTTTTGACTGGGAAGGCGATAAACCAATAAACAGACCGCTTCATGAAAGCATTATATATGAAGTTCATGCTAAAGGCTTTACCGCCGGGCAGGACTCAAAAGTACAAAATCCTGGAACTTATGACGGTTTTAGGGAAAAAATACCTTATTTAAAGGATTTAGGCATTACCGCAGTAGAACTCATGCCTATTTTTGAGTTTGACGAATTTGAAAACACAAACATAAATCCACGTACAGGCGAACGCATGAAAAACTACTGGGGTTACAGTACAACCGCATTTTTTGCCCCGAAAGCAAGTTTTGCAGCAGATAAAACCCCAGGTGGAGTTGTAAACGAGTTTAAGACACTTGTAAAGGAACTTCATAAAGCTGGTATTGAAGTCATTCTTGACGTTGTATTTAATCATACGGCAGAAGGAAATGAACACGGTGTTGCAATCAGCTTTAGAGGTCTTGAAAACAACGTGTATTACATGCTTGTAGACAGCCATAAAGAATATTACATGAACTATTCTGGCTGCGGAAACACATTCAACTGTAATCATCCTATTGTAAGGACATTCATAATTGACTGTCTGCGACACTGGGTGCTTGACTATCACATTGACGGTTTCCGTTTTGACCTTGCTTCAATTCTTACAAGAAATCCAGACGGAAGCATACCTTGCATGCCTCCTCTTACAAACGCAATTTCAGAAGATCCTGTACTTGCAAAGACAAAAATCATTGCAGAACCATGGGATGCTGGCGGAGCATATCACGTCGGATGTTTTCCTGGTGGCAGATGGGCAGAATGGAACGACAAATTCCGTGACGAAATTCGCCGCTTCTGGCGTGGAGATGAGCAGGCTTCAACAAGTGCCGCAACACGCATCTCTGGCTCAAGCGATTTGTACACAATATCGGGCAGAACGCCTAATCACAGCATAAACTTTGTCTCATGTCACGACGGTTTCACCATGAATGACCTTGTAAGCTACAACCACAAGCACAATGATGAAAACGGCGAAGACAACAGGGACGGTACAGACAGCAACTGGAGCTATAACCACGGCTATGAAGGCCCTACAGCAAATCCTTTCATAGAAAAAATGCGTAATAAGCAGATAAAGAACTTCATGCTTACGCTGCTTATTTCTCAGGGAACTCCCATGATACTTGGCGGTGACGAATTCCGCAGAAGCCAGCGGGGCAACAACAATGCATACTGTCAGGACAATGACATGAGCTGGTTTGACTGGAGCCAGTTTGAAAATAACAGAGCCATCTTTAATTTTACAAAAAGAGCCATAAGCCTAAGAAAAAATCATGCAGTATTCAGGCGGAATGCGTTCTTTTTAGGGCAGAGAGCTGGCTCTGTACCAGACATTCAATGGTACAATGCCGACGGAAGTAATCCTGACTGGAATGACATTTCCCGCTTCCTTGCATTCTGTCTGTTTGGGCAGTACTGCAAAAATGCAGACGGAAAGGAAGACAATGACTTTTACATTGCCGCAAACACTGACCGACAGGACATCATGGTGACAATTCCGACACCACTTCCAAATAAAAAGTGGTATCTCCTTGCGGATACCTCTGACGATTCAGAAAATTCCCTTATGGAAGAAGAAAAACTGGAGCAGCTTCGAGAACAGGAACATTACGTTATACCTGCAAACTCGTTAATTATATTGATTGCTAAATAGTAGCGATAACCACTATGGAGGAAAAAATGGTTTTTGACGCAGAATCATTCAAGGAAAGCCTTACAGCTCGTCTGCGCAGACAGTACGGTAAGGACATTACACAGGCAACAAAGCATGACCTGTTTGACGCGGTAAGTGCCAGTGCCCTTGAAATCATCATGCCTAATTGGATGGAAACAAGACGTACTTATGATGCAAAGCCTACAAAACAGTTGTATTATCTTAGTGCAGAGTTCCTTATGGGACGTGCATTGAGCAACAACCTTATTAATGCTCAGATTAAAGAATCTGTAGAAGAAGTTCTTAAAGGCATGAACATCAATCTTGATCTGGTTGAAGATGAAGAGCCGGATGCAGGTCTTGGAAACGGTGGTCTTGGACGTCTTGCAGCATGTTTCCTCGACAGCCTTGCTACACTTGAATATCCAGGACATGGCTACGGTATCCGCTACGAATACGGAATGTTTGAGCAGCACATTGAAAACGGAGAACAGGTAGAATATCCAGACAACTGGCTGCGTCACCGCGATCCATGGGAAATTAAACGAAGCGACCTTGCCGTAACCGTTAAATTTGGCGGTGAAATTAAATACGGAAAGACTCCTGACGGACAGGATAGATTTTACATTGAAAATGCAGAAGAAGTCACTGCTACCCCTTACGACATGCCAGTCGTAGGTTTCGGCTGCAAGACTGTAAACACTCTCCGTCTGTGGCAGGCAACAAGTCCTAATGGATTTGACTTGCAGCTGTTCAACGACATGCAGTACAACCGTGCCGTAGAAAGACAGAACAGTGCAGAAAACATTACCCGTGTTCTTTATCCTAATGACAATGGTCCTTTAGGAAAGGAACTGCGCTTACGCCAGCAGTATTTCTTTACTTCTGCATCTTTGCAGGATCTTGTACATCACTTTGTAATGACAATCGGAACAGACTTCTCTAAGTTCCCTGATTATCATGTAATTCAGTTGAACGATACTCACCCTGTAGTTGCAATTCCTGAATTGATGAGAATTCTGCTTGATGAATACAATGTAGGCTGGAACGACGCATGGAACGTCGTTACAAAGACTTTTGCATACACAAACCACACTATTCTTGCAGAAGCTCTTGAAAAGTGGCCAATTGAAACATTCAAAAACCTTCTTCCTCGTATCTACCAGATTGTTGAAGAAATTAACCGCCGCTTTACAATTGAACTGCGTCAGAAATTCCCTAATGATTACGCAAAACAGAACCACATGTCTATCATCCATGACGGTAAAATCTACATGGCATGGCTTGCAATTCATGCAGGATTCAGCGTAAACGGTGTTGCAGAACTGCACACAAAGCTTTTGAAAGAGCAGGAACTCAAAGACTGGAACACTATCTATCCTCAAAAATTCAACAACAAGACAAATGGTGTTACTCAGCGCCGCTGGCTGTTGAATGCAAACCCAGAACTTGCAACATTCATTACAGACAGAATCGGTCACGGATGGGAAACTGACCTTTCTAAACTTAAGGGACTTGAAAAGTACATTGATGATGATGAGTCTCTCAACAGGCTCATGGACATCAAGCTTCATAATAAGGAATCTCTTGCAAAGTACCTTAAGCACACTCAGAATGAATTCCTTGACCCTGAAAGCATTTTTGATACACAGGTAAAGCGTCTGCATGAATATAAGCGTCAGTTGTTGAATATCTTCCATATAATGTATCTGTACAACAGAATTGTAGAAGATCCTACATTCAACCCACCTCCACGTACCTTCATCTTTGGTGCAAAGGCTGCTTCCGGCTATCGCCGTGCAAAGTCTATCATCAAATTGATTAACACTGTTGCAGACAGAGTTAATACAGACCGCCGTGTTGGCGGAAAACTCCGTGTTGTATTCGTAGAAAACTACCGTGTTTCTGTTGCAGAAAAAATCATTCCAGCAAGTGACGTTTCTGAGCAGATTTCTACAGCAGGATACGAAGCATCAGGTACATCTAACATGAAATTCATGATGAACGGTGCTCTTACAATCGGAACGCTTGACGGTGCTAACATTGAAATTGTTGATTCTGCAGGAAAAGAGAATGCTGTTATCTTTGGTTTGACAGCTGATGAAATCATCAAGATTAATCAGGAACATTCTTACAATCCTCAGAAATATCTGGACAGAAACCCAGCACTTGCAAAGGTTGTAAACCAGCTTGTAGACGGCACTTACGATAAGTCGGGCTTGCTGTTTAAAGAAATTCACGACTCTATTGTATACGGTGTTGAAGGTCAGAGACCTGACGTATACTTTATTCTTGCTGATTTCGATTCTTATGTTCAGGCACAGGAAAAGCTTGCAAAGCTCTACTCTGACAAGAAGGGCTGGGCAAAGATGATTCTGAAGAACATTGCAAACAGCGGCAAGTTCTCTAGTGACCGTACAATAGAAGACTATGTACGCGACATCTGGCACTTGAAAAAAGTCCAGATAAAGTAGATTATACTGGTCATGAATAAAATCATGGCCAGTCTCTCCAGCGTGGGGCTAATTCTTACAGCTGCCATCTGGGGATTTGCTTTTGTTATAGTAAAAGACAGTCTTACACACATAGGTGCAGTATGGATGGTTGCATTCAGGTTTACGATTGCGGCTGTCCTGCTTGCCTTGTTCTACAGCATAAAACTGAAACAGATTAATGCATCGTACCTAAAACAAGGAGCAATGCTTGGGCTTGTTCTGTTTCTGGCATATTTTACCCAGACAATTGGCTGCGACTACACTACAGCTGGTAAAAACGCATTCCTTACAACTACGTATGTAATCCTCATTCCTTTAATCAGCTGGGGCATTTACAGAAAAAAGCCACGCTTTTATGTATTCATTGCCGCAATCCTTTCTGTAACAGGCATAGGCTTACTGGCTTTGAACGGAAATGACGGCAGCCTTTTGAAAATGAACATTGGCGACATCCTTACACTCGTTTGCAGTGTGTTTTATGCAATACATATTATCTTTGTAGCAAAATTCAACGAACACAAAGACCCGATACTTTTGACGGTGTTGCAGTTTGTTTTTGCAGCACTGTTCGGCTGGATGACGGCACCATTTTATGACGGAGCATTTCCTGCACAGGCCTTAATGAGCAGCCGCGTAATGCTTTCAATGATATACCTTGGAGTATTCAGCACACTTATCTGCTTTGTAATGCAGAATGTATGCTTAAAATATGTAAATTCTGCAATTGCATCGCTTTTTCTGTCATTGGAATCTGTTTTCGGGGTTTTGTTTTCTGCACTCCTCCTGCATGAAATGCTTTCGCTCAGAATGATATGCGGTTGCATCCTTATTTTTATGGCAATACTCATTGCCGAAGTGCTCCCAAAATTGTGTGATTAATTGACTAAAACCCGCAATCTACTTATACTAGTGTGTCAGATGACAAAGAAGTCTGACACTAGATTTCTTTGTCTTTTTTTATTTTAACTGATACATGAGGTTTATTATGAAAAAATCATTATTCAATGCATTATGTTCTGTACTTGCAGCAGCAATGCTTATTTCTGTAACAAGCTGTGGCAAAAAGGAAAAGGTTGTAATCAATTCTGCAGCAGATCTTAATGGTAAAAAAATCGGCTGTCAGGCTGGAACAACAGGAGAAATCTACATTCAGGAAAACGTTTCTGATGCAGATGTAAAATCATTCAAGACTGGCATTGATGCTTCTCTTGCACTTAAAAACGGTTCTATTGATGCAATCGTTCTTGATGAACTTCCTGCAAAGGAAATTGTAAAACGTAATTCTGACCTTGTAATTGTTAATGATAAATTTGCAACAGAAGAATATGCAATTGCTGTACGCAAAGGCGATTCTGAATTGCTTTCTTCTATAAATTCAACAATTTCTGCAATGAAATCAGACGGAAGATATGAAGCTCTTGTAAACGCATTCATGCCTATTGATGGAAGCATTGTATTGCCAGCTACAATTGAAACAACAGGCAGCACAACTGTAAAGATGGGAACAAATGCATCATTTCCACCATTTGAATATACAGAAGGTGCTGATCCTGTAGGATTTGACATTACTATGAGCCAGTACATTGCAAAGGACTACGGTGCAAAGCTTCAGGTTGTGGACATGAACTTTGATGGTCTTATCGCAGCCCTTCAGTCTGGTGCAATTGACTTTATTGCAGCAGGCATGACAGCAACAGATGAACGCCGCAAGAACGTAGACTTTTCAGAGCCTTACTTCGTTTCAAATCAGGTAATCATTATCCGCAAATAATCAGGCACATTTCAGGAGGACAAAGATGTGGCAGACATTCTACAGCACTATGCTTGCAAACGGACGCTGGAAGCTCATTCCAAGGGGACTGAGCACAACGCTCCTTATTGCACTTTGTGCGGTATTAATCGGTTCAATACTGGGCTGCATCTTTGCCCTTTTTAAGATTTCACGAAACAAACTACTTAGAAGCATTGCAACTGTATACACAACAATCATTCGTGGCATTCCAATGGCAACACAGCTGATGATTTTTTACTTTGTCATTTTTTCTCCAATGGGAGTAAGCAATGCCATTTTAGTTGCAATCATTTCATTCGGCATAAACTCTGGCGCATATTGTACGGAAATTTTCCGCGCTGGCATACAGGGTGTGGACGCAGGACAAATGGAAGCAGGCCGTTCTCTTGGACTAAGCTGGTCACAGACTATGATAAAGATTATCCTGCCTCAGGCTTTCCGCACCATTCTTCCAACATTCACAAGCGAATTCATTGCGCTCATAAAAGAAACTTCCGTTGCAAGCTTTATTGCTGTAATTGATTTGCAGAAAGCCTGTGACAATATCCGCAATGCTACATACAATGCATGGATTCCTCTTCTTTCATGTGCAGCAATTTACCTTGCGCTCACTTTAGGATTGACGCAGATATTCTCTATTTTTGAAAAAAGGATGGCTCGCAGTGATCGAAGTTAAGAATCTCACAAAACGCTACGGCAATAATACCATTCTGAATAATATTTCAGAGACAATCCAGAACGGAGAAAAGATTGTCATCATTGGACCTTCGGGAGCAGGAAAAAGTACTTTCCTTCGCTGCCTGAACCTTCTGGAAGAACCTGATTCTGGTAGCATTATATTTGACGGAACAGACATTACGGCAAAAGATACAGACATAAATATAGTACGAAGAAAGATGGGCATGGTTTTCCAGCATTTTAATCTTTTTCCGCACCTTACAGTTCTTCAAAACATAACGCTCGCTCCTGTCATGCTTAAAATTCAGACTAAGGAGCAGGCAGAACAGCAGGCCATGCAGCTGTTGGAACGAATTGGTCTTGCAGATAAGGCTGCTGCTTACCCTTCAAGTCTTTCTGGCGGTCAAAAGCAGAGAATTGCAATTGTCCGCTCGCTTGCAATGAATCCCGATGTAATTCTGTTTGATGAGCCTACTTCTGCCCTTGATCCAGAAATGGTTGGGGAAGTTCTTGCCCTCATGAAAGATCTTGCGCAGGAAGGCATGACCATGGCGGTTGTTACTCATGAAATGGGTTTTGCACGTGAAGTTGCAACTCGTGTTCTTTTTATGGACAGCGGCATTATTGCAGAAAGCGGTACACCACAGCAGATTTTTGAAAATCCGCAGTCAGAACGCTTAAAGCAGTTTTTAAACGCTGTGCTTTAAGCTTTATTCTTTACAGAGCATAAAAAAGCGGTGGCATTTCATACAAAATGAAGTGCCACCGCTTTTTGTTTTCAGCGTGAACTATTCAGGCTTTCTATTATTTATGTTTTGAAAATATTTCTGATATGCATTCCAAGTAGAACCGATTAAAGTATCTACATCAGAATATTTTGGTTCCCAACCAAGAACTTTTTTTGCAAGAGCAGAGCTTGCTGTGAGCTGTGCTGGGTCACCTGCACGACGTCCTACATATTCAGCCTTAATTTCTTTCTTTGTAATGCGACGGGTTGCTTCAAGCATTTCTGTTACAGTAATGCCGTTACCTGTACCCAAGTTCAAGGTAAGGCTCTTCTGTTCCTTTGCAATATACTCCAATGCCATTACATGAGCAACAGCAAGGTCTGTAACGTGAATATAGTCACGAATACAAGTGCCATCGCGAGTATCGTAGTCGTTACCAAAGATATTAATCTTTTCACGTTTTCCGCAAGCTACTTCCATTATAACTGGCAAAAGATTTGCAGGATTACGCTCCAAACCATAAAGAACACCATCAGGATCGTATCCTGCAGCATTAAAATAACGGAGTGCGGCAAACTTTAACCCCTTAAGTTTATCATACCAAGCCATGAACTCTTCTATTTTGAGCTTTGTAAAGCCATAGTAGTTTTCTGGATTTTTTGGATGATTTTCATCCAATGGCTGATACTGTGGTTCGCCAAAGACTGCAGCACTTGATGAAAATACCATAATCTTGCAGTTGTGGGCAACAGCTGCATTCAGAATGTTCAGAGTTCCGTTTATATTATTAATAGAATATTTTTCAGGAACAATCATTGATTCGCCTGCAGCCTTAAATGCTGCAAGATGAATGAATGCATCAAAACCGCGTGCAAAGGCTGCATCAAGATTTTCAGGATGCAGAATGTCACCTGCAATGAAATCGTTTTCTTCAAAAAGATTCTGTACTAATCCACTTGAAAGATTATCAAATACAGTTACCTTATGACCTTTTGCCATAAGCTCTTTTACAACATGACTACCAATATATCCAGCACCGCCAATAACCAATACTTTCATTTCAGCCTCCGAAAAAAATAATATATCCTAGTCAAACACCTGTCAATCCATGACATTTGTACTTGACTACTGAGCAGCATCAAGCCTTTCTGCCGCAGCTTCCCAGTCTTCATTCAAATGTTCCAGTTGAGCTGCAATGTCATCTATTTGTTTCTGTACAGCTTTTGCTTTTTCTCCGTTTGAATAGACATCAGGATTTGACATTTGATTTTCAAGCTCAGCTTTCTTTGCTTCTGCTTCTGTTATCTGCGCTTCAATTTTTTCAACTTCTTTTTCAAGCTTGCGACGTTCTGCCTGTGCCTTTTTCTGCTCTTCCCAAGAAAGCTTTGTTGCACTTACTTTTACTTCGGAAGATTCCGCAGCAACATTTTTTGCACGGGCATTATTTGCAGCAATGTCAGAAGGTGTGCTCACAATTCCGTTTGCTTCATCTTCAAGACGCTGCATGTAATATTTATAATCACCAGGGAACACACGGTATGTACCAGGATGAAGTTCAAGGACTTTTGTTGCAAGGTCTTCTATAAAGCCACGGTCATGGCTTACAAACACAACAGTTCCGCCAAAATCTTTTAAAGCATCAAGAAGAACATCTTTTGAATGCATATCAAGGTGGTTAGTCGGTTCATCAAGAATAAGAAGGTTTACAGGCTTTAGAAGCAGTTCCAACAATGCTATGCGGCTCTTTTCTCCACCAGAAAGCACATTAATGCTTTTAAACACATCGTCGCCTCTAAAAAGGAATGCACCAAGCATATCACGCATTTTTGGCACAAGTTCCAACGGTGCTTCATTTTCCAGCCGTTCAAGAATGGTTTCTGAGCCTGTTATTTTTTCAGCACTATCCTGCGAGAAGTAACCGACAGTCACACCACTTCCAAGTTTTACAGAACCTGTAAAATCAGAATCGACACCAGCAAGAATGCGCAGTAAAGTTGATTTACCAGCACCGTTGCGACCTGCAACAACAAGCCTTTCGCCCTTTTCAAGAACAAAGTCTAAATTGTTAATTACATTAGGTCCACCGTAAGTCTTACAAATTTTATCGAGCGTAAGAACAAGCTGACCAGAATGTGGAGCTGGAGGAAAAGAAAAATGAATCTTCTTTAAGTTTTCAGGAATTTCAATGCGGACAATTTTATCCAGCATTTTCTGCCGTTCCTGAGCCTGTGCAGCCTTTGTTGCTTTTGCACCAAAACGGCGGATATATTCTTCAAGATGCTGAATTTCCTGCTGCTGCTGTTCATACTGAGCAATCAGTGTGTCCAGTTCAACCTTTCGGACTTCCTCATAATGTGAAAAGTTACCAGGATAGCGTTTTAAATCACCGTTAAACAGCTCATAGACTTCGTTTATTGTGTGGTCAAGAAAATAGCGGTCGTGGCTTACCAGCAGAAAACCGCCCCTGAATTCCTGCAAAAACTTTTCAAGCCAGTTGCGAGCTTCAATATCAAGATAGTTTGTAGGTTCGTCAAGAAGAAGAATGTCTGGCTCGCACATCAATGCTTTTGCAAGAGCAATACGCATTTGCCATCCACCAGAAAACTCATCTGTCTGCCGTGTAAAATCATCACGGTCAAAGCCCAAACCAAGAAGAACCTGTTCCGCAAGCACTTCCCGTCTGTACCATCCTGACTCATTTAATTTATTTAACAGCTCACTTTGAGTAACGGCAAGACGTTCTGCATTTTCTGGAGAAGACTTCATAGCTTCTCCAAGATCGTCTATCTGCTTCTGCATTTCATAGCCATATTCAAAAGCCTTATCGGCCTCTTCTTTGAGAGAACAACCGTGATGAACAAGTCCGCTCTGAGGAAGATATGCAATGCGGGCATCTTTTTGAGCAATGCGTTCACCGCTGTCGGGACTTGAAATGCCAGCCATTATCTTAATGAGCGTGGATTTTCCAGCACCGTTAGCACCAGTCAAGGCAGCTTTTGTTCCTGTCTGTAGATTTACAGAAACATCTTTTAATATGTCACGGTCTCCAAATGCAAGAGACACCTTTGAAAACTGAACAAATGCCATCAATTACTCCAATTGACTAGTTATGAAAGAACATAACTAGAGAATTATTTGTCTGTGTAACAGACACTGTATTGCGTTCGGTAATGGTATCCTGAGAAACTGAAACTTTTGCAACAGACAGTCTAAGACCATTATTAAGCTTTTTATACAAAAGATTTACTTCTTTAGACATATCAGTAAAATTAAATGTAAGGATTCCATCCCAATCATTACGCAGATTTACAGGAAGCTGATACACAACCGAAACAGTTCCGTCATTCTTTGCTGTACGAGAAATTACAGACGGAACAAGAAGATCAAAATTATTCCACAGGAAAATATTATTCTGGTCAAAAATCAAATCGCCATAGTTGCTGCTTGTAAATGCAGGTCCAAGAGCACGGATGTCGTTCAACATATTTTCACGGCGTTCATTTTCATCTTCAATAATCTTTACGATATCAACATCTTCTGCAAGCGAAACAAAATTGTAAGACTTTGGCTTACCAGAATTATCTGTATACTGTACAACAATAGAACTTCCGCCACGCACTGTTACCTGAATTGTAGTGCCGTTGAATTTATATATTGAATCGCTAACTTTAGAAACCCCTGCAAATGGATATTCGACATCAAGATTGTGCAGATGAATTGCAACATTACCGCTTTCAGAACCTGTATCAAAGAAATATTCAGGGCTAAAATATTCAAGCTCAATTCTGTTGCGAGAAATCATCTGAGAATAATAGTCAGGATACCATTTTGTCTTAAGGAACAGATTAAGAACTTCATCTTCCTGCTGTACCTGTGCTTCTTCCGAGCCTTCACCATAAGAACCATCTGCGTTCATTGTAAACAGACGCAAATTCTGCGAAAAACACCAGCCAGAAGTGCCATCGGAGGCGAGAACACGGAGCCACTCACCTTTTAGATTTTCCTTGCCGTTGGTAGGAATTACACCGTTTCCACGGAACAAAACCCTAATCACTTCATCCTGACGTAGACGATAAATCTGCTTTGAACCGTTTTCAGGATCTTCGCGGATAGGAAGTCCGTCAAGAACACACTTAGCATATTTATGCTCAAATTCAGCATATTTTTGAGCAAGGGCAAGTGCCTTTTTCTTAGAAACTGGAGATGAAAGTTTCCACAAAGGGACTTCAACGCGTTCTCCAGAATCGGGAAGTTTAATAATATACTGACGAGAAATATTAGACTTTACATATACTGGAACAACCGTTCCGTCCGCAAGTTCCCGGTCGGTAATGTTCCAAAGAACAACACTATATCCCATAACGCCAGAGCATGATGCAAGAACAACACAAAGCAAACAGAATGATATTACTGCAAAAAAATGTTTTTTAACAAATCGATCAAACATGATTTTATCATACAATATTTAGTGGTTTGTTGAAAGCGGTACTATTCCTTTTGGATTTATTTCACCGTTCAAGGCTGCAAACAAGGCATTAAAGGTATAATCACTATAGCTGTAACCGCAAAGAATAGAATCTACCCAGTCAAATTTTTCAAGCACAGGAACAGGCGACATAATGGAAAGGACTATAACTTTTTTACCAAGCCCTCGCAGCCGTTGCAGGATATTGGCACTGTGGCGGTCAAACACACAGAAAATAATTGTGTCATACGAAGCTGCGACACTCAGAATATTTGGAGCGTTCCATTCGTTATAATTGCTTTCGTCATTTTTAAGTTCACTGCTAATGTAATATGTAGCAGCTTTAGGGTAGCGTTTTCGGCCTTGAGCATACAGCGACACATAAGGTCCTACAATCAACACTTTGCCAGCGGACTTTGCATTAAGCGGAACAGAACCGTTGTCTTTTAAAAGAGTAATGGAGCGGCACGCCTGTTCCAAAAAGAATTTCTGACCTTCCTTATCGGGAATAAAATCGTCTATTTTTGTTTCATCTGGGTAAAGCGGTGCTGTATTTCCACTTTTGAAATAGACCATTTTCGCAATAAGGACTCTTCGTGCGGCATCTTTTACACGTTCACGAAAGCTGTCTTCTGTCTGCATCAATAAAAGATTCTGCACCCACAACTGATCATTAAGTCCTGCAGTAGAAGAAGAAATAATAATATCATTACCAGCTTCAATAGCCATTGTAAACGCTTTTGTAAGAGAACCTGCAAATTGAGTTGCACCGTTCATCATCATGTCATCGGTAATAATGAGCCCGTCATAGCCAAGCCGCTTACGAAGAATTTCTGACAGAAACAGTTTTGAAAGCGAAGCTGGTGCACCGCTTTTTTCTATCTGAGGATAGGCAAGATGTCCACTCATTATTGCAGGAACTTTTGATTGAATAAGATATTCAAACGGAACAAGTTCTCGTTTTTCCCATGTCTCATAGTCAATGTCTATGCTTGGCAGTTTTCCGTGACTGTCCAGGCTGGTGTCACCGTGACCTGGAAAATGTTTTGCTGTAGGAATGACGCCTGCAGCTTCACAGCCTTTAGAAAAAGCAAGTGCCAAAACAGATGCATTTTCTGGGTCTGAGCTAAAAGAGCGCGGACCAATTACAGACGAGTTTAGATTTGTATATAAGTCAACTACTGGAGCAAAATTCATGTTTATGCCCAGAGCTTTTATTTCTTTGTTAATATAATAGCCAGAATAATAGGCATCAATCGGATAGCCAGAAGCTCCGATTGCCATGTTGCCTGGAGTTTCAGAGGTAGTCCCCTTTACATGACGGATCCAGCCACCTTCCTGATCTGTGGCAACAAAAAGAGGTATTTTAAATCTGCCAGCTACAGACTCCTGTTGTAGTGTACGGATGGATTTTGCGACTTTATGAATGTCATCTGTGTTCCAGCCAAAAACTTTTACGCTGCCAAGACCTCGCTTGGTTACCCATTGATTCAGCAAAGCACTTGGTTCAGTTCCTGCCCAACCAAACATTAAAATTTGAGCAAGCAGTTCTTCGTCTGTCATGCTGGATATAATTTTGTCGGCAAGCTGTTCGTTTGGAATGTCCGACCAAAAATCTACAACAGGCTTTTCATGGCCAAGGCTTTCTTGAGAAAAAGCAAGATATGGCAAAAAAATAAGAGCAAACAGCCATGCAAAGATTTTATTCATATTTTGCAATTTCCGTCTGACAAAGCTGGTCACACATTTCATTATATTTAACACCGGCATGGCCTTTTACCCACTGCCAGTTTACATTCAAAGCATTATACAGTTCATCCAACTGCATCCACAAATCTTGATTAAGCACAGGCTTTTTTGCTGCGGTTTTCCAACCATTCTTTTTCCAGTTTTTTATCCAAGAAGTAATGCCATTTTTTACATACTGACTGTCAGAAAATACATTAATTTCTTCCGATTTCCACTGTTTATTTGAAACAATCGCTTGTAATGATTTTATTGCCGCCATGAGTTCCATGCGGTTATTTGTTGTATTTTTTTCACCACCAGAAAGTGTGTGCACATCATTGCCATCAATAATAACAGCTCCCCAGCCACCAGGCCCAGGATTTCCATGACAACCGCCATCGGTATAAATTACAATATTACTCATATATATCAAAATAAATAAAAAAAGGCGGTCTGTTACCAGACCGCCTTCGTTACCTAAGTATTAATCCCTATTAGGGTTAACTTAGAATGTGTACTTCCAAGAAACTGGGAGGTTAGCAGCGTATGAGCCTTCACCATCAAGCCAGTACTGGAGATTTGCCTTTGCAGCAAATGTATTTCTTCCAGTTGTATATGTGATAGCTGGTGTAAGGAATACTACAGGAGCAGCTGAACCGAACTTACCGTTCTTGCTTGATCCCTTCTTAGACTTTACGCCTTCCTGTTCCCAGATGTTGCATCCAACACCATGATCTTTCTGTTCTTCATAGCGTGTGAAGCCCATACCAGCAGCAGTTGTCTTATTACCCATATCGTAAGCTACACCAGTTGTAAGAGCGAGGTTGAACTTACCTGGGAGAAGGTCATAACCAACCTTCAAACCTGCATACAAGTCATATACAGACTGTGTCTTGAAGAAGTTCATCAAAGCTTCAAGCTGTGCTGTGAAGTCACCGAATGATGCTCCTACAGAAAGGTTTGCCTTGTGGTGACCACCGATGAAGATACGTGCACCAGGGAAGTCAAGCTGTGAAACTCTTGTCTTTCCACCGTTGTATGTATAACCAACGTTGAAATCAAGGAATGAAATTCCTGCATTAGCATACAAACCGTACATACGAGCATCACGGTTAAGAATGTTCTCTGTAAATGCACCAATTGTAATCATATCAAGAAGCTTGTAGTCTACACCAGCGTTGAATACGAATCTGTAGTCAGATTTGCCTTCCCATTCAGACTTAAGAGAAGTTTTCTTATCATAATCTTCTCTTTCAGCATCAAGGAAGTTAGGCTTTGAAACGATATCTGCTGAGAATGGTACTTCCAAACCGATGCGGAGACCGTCGATTGGCTTAAATACTACACCAAAACCGTCACCAGCGAGGTTACCACCAACATTCTTGTCAGCGATTGGCAATTTTGAACCTGGTGTCCAAACATCGTTATTCAAGTAGAAGTCTACGATATCAAATGGAGTGAAACGTACACCCCAGTCAAGTCCTGTCCAAGCGAATGAAAGGTCATCGTTGTTCAATGAATGGTTAGATGCATCCCATGCTGCTGGATTTGTTGCTGCATCTACTTCCTTGCTCCAATGCTGGTTGTTATCCTTAAGGCTGAATTTTGGAGCAAGTTCAAACCAGAACTTTTCAGAATCATAAGAAATTCCTACTTTTTCGTTAATTCCAGCAAATTCAACCTGATAGTTCTTGTGAACATTTGCACCAGACTCATTGTTGTAATAAGCACCCTTTGCTTCAACTGTATCTGTTGATACTTCGTTGTAGAATGTGAAGCCCTGTGGCAATTCGTAATCGTCAGTTGCTCCATCGTAGCTGTTAGCTGCGAAAGCAACTGAACCCATCAAAAGTGCTGCACCGGCAAGTGCTGCGATCTTTGCGTTAATTTTCATATTTAACTCCTTTTATGATTGTACGTCAGTACAACCATTTGATTACTACTTTATATCACCAGAAAAAAATTGTCAAGTAAATTCAAAAAATTATTTATAACAACTTTTACGGTGAAACCGTTACAAAGTTTTTTTTATTTTTTCAAAAACTTTGTTTGCCTATAAAGAATGTTACAAACATTATTAATTTGTGTCAATAACTTGTAACTTTTTACGGCACACTGAATTTATCGGACACGTTTTTAAATTCATCAGTGTTTTTTATAAATTCTTTGCCCTATTGTTTTTTCCACCCTGTATAATTTTCGCAGCCAAGCAGTTTTCTGGCGTTTTCTACGCGGTCTGCTGTCGGACTCGGAACATCTTTCAGAGGGTATTCAATTCCTAAATCTTTGTATTTTGCAACGCCAAGAGTGTGGTACGGAAGAACTTCCACCCTCTTTACGTTATTAAGAGTCTTTATAAATTCCCCTGTCTGCTTAAGATATTCATCATTGTCGGTAATGCTAGGCACAAGGACATGGCGGATCCAGATTGGCTTACCTATCTCGTCAAGATAGCGGAACATATCCACTATGTTGTCATTTCCCTTTCCTGTAAGCTCTTTGTGTTCATCTTTATTTATATGCTTTATGTCCATAAGAAGAATATCAGTCACAGCCATAAGACGCTTGAATTTTTCGAACCACTCGCCTTCGCGGGTGAAGGGTGCACCAGATGTATCTATGCAGGTATTCACTCCTTCTTTTTTTGCAAGCTCAAACAGTTCTATAAGAAAATCTATCTGAAATAAAGGTTCTCCACCACTTACAGTAATGCCACCTTCTTCGCCCCAATAGGAGCTGCATGAAAGTGCTGATTTTATAAGTTCCTCAGCAGACTGAAGAGTCCCTTTTTTCATATCCCACGTATCTGGATTGTGACAGAATTTACACCGCAAAGGACAACCTGCCAAAAATATAATAAAACGCACTCCCGGCCCGTCAACAGCCCCAAAACTCTCTACAGAATGAATATATCCCTGTGACATAAAATCTCCTTACAACGTGCATATTATAGCACAAAAAAAGCCGCTACGGAAATCCGAAGCGGCTTTTATTTTAAGGCACAAGCCTTATACAGTCAATCAACTACAGCGCAGCATGGCATGTACGTGCGATAACGTCGTCCTGCTGTTCCTTTGTAAGGTTGATGAAGCGTACAGCATAACCAGAAACACGAACTGTAAAGTTTGCATACTCTGGCTTTTCTGGATGAGCCTGACAATCCTTAAGCTTTTCAACACCGAATACGTTTACGTTCAAGTGATGTGCTCCAGTATGTCCTGACTTAGGGCTTATATCAAAGTAACCGTCAAGAACGTTTACAAGGTTCTGAACCTGCTCGCCCTTCTCATGTCCAAGTGCGCTTGGGTTGATAGTCTGAGTATTTGAGATACCGTCCAAAGCGTAGTGATATGGCAGCTTTGCAACAGAGTTCAAAGACTTGATAAGACCCTTTGTCTCTGCACCGTAAGATGGGTTAGCTCCAGGTGAGAATGGTGCGTGAGCTGGGCGTCCGTTTGGCAATGAACCAGTAGCCTTTCCGTATACAACGTTTGAAGTAATTGTAAGGATAGATGTAGAAGGCTCTGCGTTGCGGTATGTAGGATGCTTGCGGATCTTTGCCATGAATGTCTTCAAGAGCCATACAGCAATGTCATCTGCACGGTCATCATCCTGACCATAGCGTGGGAAGTCGCCTTCAACAACAAAGTCTTTTGCCATGTTCTTGACAACTTCAACAACTTCGCCAGTCTTCTTGTTCTTTACTTCAACATCACCACGGATAACCTTTACCTTTGCATACTTGATTGCAGAAAGAGAATCAACAACGTGGCTGAATCCTGCAATACCAGTTGCAAATGTACGTTTAACATCTGTATCTTCAAGAGCAAGCTCAGCTGCTTCATAGTAATACTTATCATGCATGTAGTGGATTGCGTTCAATGTATTTACATACAAGTCAGCAAGCCATTCAAGCATTGCATCGTACTTGCGTACAACTTCATCATAATCAAGGTACTCAGATGTGATTGGAGCAGTTTCTGGACCAACCTGTACACCAGGTGTCAAGCCAGCTTCTTCATCGCGTCCACCGTTGATTGCGTACAACAAAGCTTTTGCAAGGTTTGCACGTGCACCAAAGAACTGCATTTCCTTACCAGTCTGTGTAGCAGAAACACAACAACAGATTGAGTAGTCATCACCCCAGATTGGGCGCATAACATCATCATTTTCGTACTGGATAGAAGATGTATCAATAGAGATGTGAGCACAGTACTTGCGGAATGCTTCTGGCAGTCTCTTTGAATAAAGAACTGTCAGGTTAGGCTCTGGAGAAGGTCCCATGTTTTCAAGCGTGTGCAAGAAACGGAAATCGTTCTTTGTTACCTGTGAGCGGCCATCCTGTCCAAGACCACCAACTTCAAGAGTTGCCCAGATTGGGTCTCCAGAGAACAACTGGTTGTAAGACTCAATACGAGCAAAACGAACCATGCGGAGCTTCATTACCAAGTGGTCAATGAGTTCCTGAGCTTCTTCTTCTGTAATTTTTCCAGCTTTAAGATCACGTTCAATGTAAATGTCAAGGAATGTTGAAACACGACCTACAGACATTGCAGCACCGTTCTGAGTCTTGATTGCAGCAAGATATCCGAAGTACAGCCACTGAACAGCTTCACGAGCGTTTGTTGCTGGCTTAGAAATATCGTAACCGTAAATCTTTGCCATTTCCTTAATACCGTTCAAAGCCTTGATCTGTTCTGCAACTTCTTCACGAAGACGGCAAACATCTTCTGTCATTGTTCCGTCACCGATGTTTGCAAAATCCTTCTGCTTTTCCTTGATAAGGAAGTCAATACCGTAAAGAGCAACACGGCGGTAATCACCAACAATACGTCCACGTCCATAAGTATCTGGCAAACCAGTCAAGATGTGTGATGAACGAGCCTTACGGATTTCTGGAGAATAAATCTGGAATACTGCATCTGAGTGTGTCTTGTGATATTCAGTAAAGATTTTATGCAATTCAGGATCTGGTTCATAACCATACATTTCACAAGACTGTTCTGCCATACGGATTCCACCGAAAGGCATAAAAGCTCTCTTCAAAGGCTTGTCTGTCTGAAGACCAACAACCTTTTCAAGATCTTTTCCTTCTGGGCAGATATATCCGGCAGGATGAGCTGTAAGACCTGTAACAATCTTTGTATCCATATCGAGAACACCAGTTCTCTTCTTTCCATCCTTACCAACAGAAACTTTATTATGCTCTTCTTTCTGCAATCTCTGGAGCTCATCAAACAGCTTCTTTGTAGCTGCAGTAGCACCTTTCAAGAATTTTTCATCACCATCATAAGGAGTGTAGTTGTTCTGAATAAAGTCACGAACATTTACTTCTTCCTTCCACAAGCGGCCGTTAAAGCCGTTCCATTCTTCTCTTTCGATCATAGACAGACCTCTTAAAAAAATATTTCAACTAAAGACTAAGTACCAACCAAGAACTAAGATAAGAGTTTTTCACACTCTTATCTTATGTCCTTCCGTCTCTGATAATAACTTAATAAATAAAAAGAATCAATACATTTTGTGTAAAAAAGCACCAATATACACCATATTTAGTGTTTTTACAGTTAAAACATCTAGGACAAAAAAGCCCAGCTTTTTAAGCTTGGGCTTTTTTGCACTTTAAGTGCCTTTTTCAACAGGCTTTATTTAGAAAGTCTTGCTTCCAAATCATCCAAGATTGCAGAAAGTTCTTTTGGCAAGTGCTTTCCGAACTTAGGATAGTGGTTTTCACGGATATCCTTAACTTCTTTCTTCCATCCCTCAACATCAACCTTAAGGATTTCAGGAAGAGTTTTCTTATAATACTCAGGAAGACCGTCTGTATTAATTGCTCCATCTTTTGGCATAAGACCAATTGGAGTATCAACAGCATTGTCTTTTCCATCGCAGCGATCAAAAATCCATGCAAGAACACGGCTGTTGTCGCCATATCCTGGCCACATGAATCCGCCTGGGAGCTCTGAATTGTTTTCGTCCTTGCGGAACCAGTTTACATAGAAAATCTTTGGCAACAAATCCTTGTTCTTTGCAGCGTTACCAACATCAATCCAGTGCTGGAAGTAGTCACCCATGTTGTATCCACAGAATGGGATGATTGCAAATGGGTCACGGCGGATCTTACCAACTTCTGCTGCATTGATTGTAGAAGCAGCTGTAATTTCAGAACCAACAATAGAACCGAGGAATACACCGTGCTCCCAAGAGCGAGACTGATGTACAAGAGGAATTGTTGATGGGCGGCGTCCACCAAAGAGGATTGCAGAAATAGGTACACCTTTTGGATCTTCCCATTCTTTCGCAATACATGGACACTGGTTTGCAGGAGCTGTAAAGCGTGCGTTTGGATGAGCCATTTCTTCACCCTTAGGAGCCTTGTCCTTTGGAAGTGCATCACGTGTGTTACCCTTCCAGTCAACAAGCTTGCCCTTTGCAGGATATCCAATGCCTTCCCACCATACATCGCCGTCTTCTGTCAAAGCACAGTTTGTATAAATTGTATTCTTTTCTGCAGAAATCAAAGCATTCTTGTTTGATTCTGCACTTGTTCCAGGAGCAACACCGAAGAATCCTGCCTCTGGGTTAATTGCATAAAGACGACCGTCATCACCAAACTTCATCCAAGCAATATCATCACCAACAGTCTCAACTTTCCAGCCTGGAATTGTAGGAATAAGCATAGCAAGGTTTGTCTTACCACAAGCTGATGGGAATGCACCGGTTACATACTTAACTTCGCCCTGTGGGTTTGTAAGCTTAAGGATAAGCATGTGTTCTGCAAGCCAGCCTTCCTGACGTGCAATAACAGTTGCAATGCGGAGTGCGAAACACTTCTTTCCAAGAAGAGCGTTTCCACCGTATCCAGAACCGTAAGACCAGATGAGGTGCTCTT
>CAMVEQ010000047.1:0-21038 GCA_947166545.1 uncultured Treponema sp.
CTACAGAAGTTGAAGCTACTAACAATATAAGACTTAGTACGAAACACCATATCATTGTTTTGAACTTTTCGCTCTCTACATACAAATAGGAAACTATAACCATTCCTAACATAAAAATTGCCATAGTCACAAAAAAAAGTTGTAAAATACGAGATTTAATTATTGTCATTTAGATTTCCATAATATCTGTAAGTTTTTCAAATATAAGAACCTTTTAAACAATTCGGAACTAACACTCAAACCTCTCTTTATCAGAATTAAGGTACCTCAAAATATACTTCTCAAATTTCATTGAAGAACAGAAGCGAGCAATGACATAGCAGTAAAAACAGAAAGGATGACCAGAATTTGTAATCTTTCTGCTTTTTTATAGAATTTATATTCTTCAAGAAACCAGCTAAACCATTCATCTCCTGATTGTTCCATTCTTTTCTTCAAATGCTTACACAAATTTCTTTTATGATACGAGGTTATTAAATACACCTTTTCATTTTTTGTTTCTCCCAAAAAACGAAGAGTTTCATCATCAGATAAAAGCTTTAGATGCGAAATAAATTTTTCTCTGTTATTATTATATCTAAAAAAATATCCTCGCATTTTCTCAATAAGAAAATACACTAATACGAATAAACAAAATATAATCAATATTTTTATGCCGATAATCATAAATCTCTGTTTGTTATTTATTTAGTTCTAAACATACTGCATATAATAAAATTATCTTTATGATATACAGATGGATGTTCCTGAATTATTTCAGAATCTGTCTTTTTATAAAAATATTCACTCATAACATATTTGTATGGTAAAACATCAAGATTACAGGCTTTATCATATATAATTTCATAATTATCAAGAACATCAAATACAGTATTCAATTTTAGTCCAGTTAATGTCTTCAAGTAATTTATATAAAGAACCTCAGAAAAGCCCCCTTCTCCATAACTTACAAATTCCATATCATTGATTTTTTCAATCCCACTATATTTTAACAACTTCTTTTCCACCTGATGCGGATTGAAATAAAGAGGGTAAAATAGAAATATAAAAACTATATGTATAATAATAATCAAAGTAAGCGCAATTTTAATCGGTTTCATCATTTTTCTCATTACTTATATACCGTTTTTATTCACAGTATTATAATCCTTATCTATGTTGTCAAGTAGCTTTGAAAAAAGCCACTGTAAGTACACACATTTGCGGATTGACAAAAACATACACTTGCGGTAGTGCATCGCACAAACTTGCGGATTAGCAAGAACACTCACTTGCGGTAGTGCATAACACAGACTTGCGGTATAGCAAGAACACTCATTTGCGGTAGTGCATAACACAGAGTTGCGGATTAGCAAGAACACTCACTTGCGGTAGTACATCGCACACATTTGCGGTATGGCACTGCACAACACAAAAAATTCTTCAAAAATCAAGTTTAATCTACAAAATGGGAGCTGAAAAATAATTATACTACACCTTGTAATCTTTGACGTCAGGATTAACAAGGAGCATTTATGGAAAAAACAGAAGAACTGCTGTCTGTAATGAACGGGCAGTTGCATGAATTATTAGGCGAACACAAAGAATTTAAACGCGAAACAATGGATCGCCTTAATAATATTGAACAAGATTTGAAAAACCTTCCTGCCGCAAGAAGAGCATCCGTGTGTTCATTCATTTCTATTACATCAAGCATTCTGGCACTCGCTGGAATGTTCGGGCTTAAAATCGGGGGTCGATATGACATTAAAGATTATTGCAGAAAACCTCAAAGAAGAAAATTTTTCAGCACCGTACATTTACCAACAGCTGTTAAAAGAATTTAATGGAACTCCATACAAATGGGGTGGCAACAGTCTTAACGGCAGTGATTGCAGTGGAAGCGTATGCACGGCATTAAGTTATGCCACGCAAAAATTTCTTCGTGTTACGGCAGATGAACTTTACCGCAACGTATTTACAAAGCCCTGCAAGGAGAGTGCTTTATATACTACAGAATACAATGCAAAGGCTGTCTTCTTTTTAGACGGCACAGGTAAAGCGGTTCATGTTGCAGGTTACTGTGGAAATGGATTTTTCATGAACGTTTCAAGCTTAGAAAGCAGTAAGCGTGGCACATTCCGCACTTTAGAAGAACTAAAACTGATGTACCCGCACCTAAAGATTGAACTTCGCACACTTAGAGAGGATTACTAACATGGACATATACAAGGCATCATTTAAGGAACTTGCCATTCATCTGGCAAAAAGAACATTTGTTCTAGCAGCAAAACTGCTTGGATTTAAAGCATTCTGCCTGTTTTTTACAACCGTACTTTTACAGCAGGGAATTGTAGATAAAGATGCATGGCTTACTGTAATAATCACGGTGCTTTGCAGTGCAAGCGGCATTCACATTGCAGATCGTTTCATGATAGGAGGAAAAAATGATTACACTAAAAAGAATTCTGGTTATCCATCTGGCACTGGCAGTGCTTCTTACTATGGACGCTCAGGCGTTTCAAACAAAGCAAAAGAAGAAGCCCGAAGAAAAATTGGAGAACTGTGCGAGCGAGCTGCCAGTCAACTGGAAAGAGCTAGAAGCGGAGTTTGACAACATAATGGAAACTGCGGTAGATACAGCTGTGGAGCAGGCTGTAAACGATGTACTGCAAAAAACAGCTGAGGAATACGAAAAGAAAATGCAGAAAGAGCGTGAAAAAAAGCGGTTCTGGAGGCATTTTGCAATTACCCAGACGGCTGTAATTGCTGCTGGTTGCCTTACGGGCATAACGGTGTACCGCATCCTGCAATAAGATAAGGAACTTAGTTGAGCATTTCCCCAATATATGGCATTATATTGGGGCATTTTTATGTGCATTTAGAGAAAAGGAGCTTATATGAAAAAAATTTGTGCATGCGCTTTTGCTGCACTCCTAGTGCTTACGGGATGTAAGGAAAAGAACAATTCCCAGACTGCACAGCAGACAGAAACGCAGGAATCTTTACCAGCAGCGGTTCCACAGGTTGCCATGATAAAGTCTGTAATGCTTACAGGCGGTTACTGGCGTTTGGTTACAGAGGGAGCTGACGAAGGCAAAATGAAGTGGGTGGAATACGCAGTGCCAGGAACTCAGGTTCAGGCTTACGGTAATCCAGATCCATCTAACTCAGACGATTTAGTAGAAATAAAGCGTCAGATACCTCGCAGTACAGACGGTGCAAAGCGCGATTTCATCCATATTACTTTTGAGGGACACGACTATTGGGCACAGGATTATTCTATTGTAATAGATGCTGTACCTGGTGTTGTTATGGACGGAAGTGCTTACATATTTACACAGCCAAGTCCTGACGCCATGGGCGATAAAAAAATGGATATAGGAACTGTTGTTGGTGTGCTGAACAGCGGTACAAAGAAATCGGATTCATTCCCTTACGCAGCAAATTATGTAAAGGTAAATGCATACATAAACTCACGTTCTGTTGAAGGTGCTTATCTTTCAAAAGATGCCGTAAGTACATCTGCCCGCGATTTGCTTACAATGCAGATTTATGAAAAGCTGAATGCAAAAGATTCTAACGGGGACTTCACATTAACAGATAAAGTTGCAAGAAAAGATTTGTTTGATACTGTATTTTCCTTTGACCTGCCACAAGAGGTAAACGACATGTTCCTTACTCTGTATGCGGTAGAAAATTCAGACGAGGGAGTAGAATGAACATGAAAAGATTTATAGTGCTTTTGGCAATTAGTTCGCTCATAATGACATCTGTATTTGCAGCAAGCGTTCCTGGTGTATTTTTACAGGACGGAGGCTGGTTGTGGAGCGAGCAGAAAGACGGCATCATGACCGCTACAACAAAAATAAATGCAGGAACTGCTATTGATGTAGAGGTTACTGGCGAAAAAGATGCAAACGGTACTCCAATTGCAAAGATAAAAGAATCTGCCTATGACGGTTCAAAGGGTAAGACTTTGACTTTTGCAGAAGTAAAATACGACGGCAAAACATATTGGGTCATTTCAAACCGCATTGCTTTGCAGAAAAAGCCAGCAGTTATTGTTGAAGACTGTGCCATGTACAATTCAAAGAGCCTGGCAGATGTAATTAATGCTCACCTGGATATTGGTTCTGTCGTGGCTACTGGAACTGCAACTATTGTTCCTGGCAACATTGACATAGTTGAAGTAAGCTATTATTCAGAACGCTTGTATGCGGTACGCACTGTGTTTGTAAAGGCAAGCAAAGTAAGTACTGCACTGGATGATATTACTGCATTCAAAATTCTTGATAATGCATCAAAAACTACAGACATGGATAAAAAGAAAGCTTTGCTTGATTCTACTGATGCATTAAACCTGTCTGCAAAAGTTTATGAAGCTGTACAGAAAGCACGTGATGAAATGAACACTCCAGAAGATATCAGCGAAGATAGTGACGAAGAAGAATTTTCAGATGAGCTTTCAGAAGAAGAATAATCAATAGCATTTTACATAAAAAAAGGACTGTCCAATTGAAGTTCATTTCAAATATGGACAGTCCTTTTTATTTTTAAAGATTTGTAAAACGCCTATATTGTATCCTGCGCACCACCTTTGACGTACTTGTCCAACTGAATTTCTGCCTGCTTTACGTTTGTAATTACGGAAGGTCCTGCAATGCAGCCGCCTTCACAAGCCATTACTTCTATAAGGTTAGGGCAGTCTTTTGGTGTTGGAATTTTACCGCTGTTTATCAAACCGTAAGCACGGAGTTTTTTCATGCCGTCTTTTCCAAGACCGTTAATCTTTGCAAGACGAAGGATAGAGTCGTCTTTAAGTCTAAGCCGCACGGCTTCTGCAACACCGCCACTCTTGGCAAAGTTTCTTCCGCTTGAGGTAGGAATAATAGAACCAGGGGCACTTTCCATTGTAGAAGCATCTATCTGTTTTGCTTCAAAGAATGCAGAAATTTCTTCAACAGAAAGAACATAGTCAACCATGTCATCATCAAAGGCCTCCCTTCGCTTTGCAAGGCATGGGCCAATAAACACTGTTACACAGTCGGGATCAGCTTTTCTGGCAATTTCAGCTGTATAATGCATAGGGCTTCTTGTCTCGGAAACACAAGGATTTAAATCTGGTACGTGAATATGAACAGCACGCACATAAGCAGAACAGCAAGATGTTGTCATCATCTTATCGCCACGTGACATGCGTTCTTCAAACTCGCGGGCTTCGTTATCTGCACAAATGTCTGCGCCAACGGCAACTTCCCATACACGATCAAAACCAAGAGCAAGCAGAGCTGCTTCAAGTTGACCTGGCAAAATCTTAAACTGAGAACAGATTGAAGGTGCGTACATAGCCACAACCTTCTTTTCTTTTTTCATGATTTTATTGATTACATCAACAAGCTGGCTTTTGTCCATCATAGCACCGAACGGACATTCCCTCATGCAGTTGCCGCAGAAAATACATTTATCGTAATCTATCCGTTCTTTTCCGTTTTCATCTTTGGAGATTGCCCCTACTGGGCAGGCTTCCTCGCAAGGTACGGGTATTTTTATAATGGCATGATACGGACAGTTCTGCATACAGAGTCCGCAGTTTATGCAAGCTTTTTCATCAATGTGCGCATGGCGATCTACAGTGATGGCTTTTTTAGGGCAGTTGACCATGCAAGGACGGGCATAGCACCCCTGACATGCATTTGTTACCATATAATGTGAGCGGACACAGGCATTACATGCATCATGAAGAACTGTGAGCATTGGCCATGTCGGTTTTTCGCGGGTTAAAGCTTCTTTTGCATAGGAACCAAGAGTTCGCTCTTCATCCACATCTTCGATTGACCAGCCCATTCTTGCAAGAACACGCATTCTAAGAATTTCACGGTCATGATATATGCAGCATCGCATTGGGGTACTGTTACGGGGAGCCATTTCGCGAGGAATAAAGTGAACGCCTTCTTCCAGCTTGCCTTCCAGCTGCAGCCTTGCAATGCGGACAAGTATTTCACGTTTGATATTTGAAGTATTATTATTGATGTTTAACATAGAATCACCGGCACGATTGTATCATGTCATGAAAAGATTTTGAATACGAATTGAAATATTTCCAAAGCATAAGAACAACAGTCTTTTACTTTTCTGAAAATTCTAATAGCTTTTGCAATACATTTCCCAAAATTTGACCAGACAAGTTTCTTTATAGAGTAAATACTATTCATATTCATGAAATTTATGTATAATATTTTCTATATTTATGCAATTTGAGCAATAAAATGCTTAATAAAAGGAGATTTTATGAAAAAATTGTTATTGGGTCTTACCCTTGCAGCAGCTATTTTTTCAATGACAGGATGTAAGGAAAAGAAAAACTACATTCTTGCAACAGGCGGAACAAGCGGAACTTACTATGCATTTGGTGGAGTTCTTGCAAACCTTTGGAACACAAAAATTGAAAACATGAACGTTACCGCCCAGTCAACAGGTGCATCTGCTGAAAACCTCCGTCTTATTAACAAAGGCGATGCAGAATATGCAATTGTTCAGAACGATGTTATGGACTATGCATACAACGGAACAGATATGTTCGACGGCACAAAACTTTCAAACATTGCATCTATCGGAACTCTTTATCCAGAAGTAGTACAGATTGCAGCTGCAAAAGATTCTGGCATTAAATCTGTAGCAGACATGAGAGGAAAGCGTGTTTCTGTAGGTGATGCCGGTTCTGGTGTTGAATTCAATGTAAAACAGATTTTTGAAGGCTATGGCATGACTTTTGATGATATAAAGAAAAACAATCTTTCATTTAAGGAATCTGCAGAAGGCATTCAGAACGGTACTCTTGATGCTTGTTTCATTACAGCAGGTGTACCAAACGCAGCTCTTCAGGAACTTGCTTTCACTTCTGGTCTTGTTCTTATTCCAGTAACAGGTGCAGAAGCTGATGCTATCATGGCAAAATACGGTTACTACACAAAGACTGTAATTCCTGGCGGAACATACAAGGGAACAGATACAGACACAGAAGCTCTTGCAATCAAGGCAACTCTTGCAGTAAACAAAAATCTTGATGAAAATACTGTATACGAAATGACAAAGGCAATCTTTGAAAACCTTGAAGAGCTTGGTTCTTCACACGCAAAGGGAAAAGAAATTTCTGCACAGAAAGCAATAACTGGTGTTTCTGTACCATTCCATCCTGGTGCTGCAAAGTACTATAAGGAAATTGGTTTAAACGTAGAATAATACGCAGAATTATTCCGAACATACTTTGAAAAAACAAAAAAAGCCGCAGGTGCAAAAACAATTAAAATTGCACCTGCCCCTTCTTTCTGCCTGCTTTATAATACTAATCTTTTTTGCATGCATTCCATGCATAAAGGTTGTATCTATTGCAGACAGAAAGAATTTTGCAGAAAACATTTATTCAATACCGGCTCTGGAAGGTTTTGTCATTTCATACACCCATTCCGTAAATAAAGGCCGTATTCATGATTACTATGAATGTTGCTCTGTTAAGAGCAAAAATGCATTCATTCTAAAAAAATCAGAATTTGTTTCTTACGGTGCGGGCATTCCTGAACCAGAGGAAACAGACGGATGCACATTTATAACAACAGATACGGGATACGTGCTTGACGGCTTGAACAAAGAACTTAATTCTTTTCTTCTTGCAGTGGGAGTTATAGCGGAACATTCCATTACCATTGGCGGAAATGAATACTTTCTGAAAAATTTTTTTCCAGTGCAGACCAGCCTTATCTTTTCTATAAAGAAAGTGACTGTTCTGAACTACTTAATAAAACGAAAACTGGGAGGTAAAAATGAAAAAGAACTTCGATGAAACCACCGAAGAACTGGCGGAAATTATTAACCCGACCACAAACGAAGATGAGATGAAACAGCTCATGCAGGATTTGGACAGGGAACAGGCTTACCGCGAGCATAAATGCTGGCGTCAGTACATCACCGTCCTTATATCAATAGCATTCTGTATATTCCAGCTGTATGCAACACTTTCTGGCCACATTCCTGCACAGTTGTTAAGATCTACACACCTTGCTTTTGTACAGGCACTGGCATTCTTGCTGTTCCCTGCTACAAAAAAAATGCCAAGAAATACATTGCCTTTCTACGATGTACTTCTGGCATTCATTGGAGCGGGATCTTGGATATACTACATAACAAACTTTGAAGCTATTGTCCGCCGTGCTGGTGCTTATACGGCTCTGGACATAGTAATCGGCGTAATTGGTATTATCATTCTGTTTGAATCATGCCGACGCATTGTTGGATTGCCTATAATGATAATAGCAGGAGCATTCATTTTATATGCCTTCATTGGTAAATATCTGCCAGGCTTTCTTAACCACCGCGGATATTCTCTTGTAAGAATTACAAGCCATCTTTTCTATACAACAGAAGGCATAATGGGAACTCCTATTGGGGCGTGTTCAACTTTCATTTTCCTGTTCATTCTTTTTGGTGCATGTCTTGAAAAGACTGGTATTGGTCAGTTCTTTATTGATGTATGTAATGCTATTGCCGGAGGTGCCAGCGGGGGGCCTGCAAAGGTTGCTGTCCTTTCTTCTGCCCTTCTCGGCACAGTTTCAGGAAGCTCTGTCTCAAACACCGTCGGCTCGGGTTCGTTCACAATTCCGATGATGAAAAAACTTGGCTACAAAGGTGAATTTGCTGGCGCAGTAGAAGCAGCGGCATCAACTGGCGGTCAGCTCATGCCTCCTATCATGGGAGCGGCAGCTTTCCTTATGGCAGAAAGCACTGGAGTAAGCTATGTAACAGTAATAAAAGCTGCAATCATTCCAGCACTTCTTTACTTTACAGGCATTTTCATTACAGTTCATCTTGAAGCACACAAACTTGGACTTAAAGGGGTTTCTCGTGATCAGCTGCCGCGTTTTCTGCCGCTATTCTTGAAGCAAGGCTACATGATTTTGCCGCTGCTGATTATCATTGTGTTCCTTTGTACTGGTAAAACAGCAACCTATTCTGCACTTATGGGCATTCTGGCTTGTCTTATCATTGGACTTGCTACATCATTTGTTGACATTGCTTGCGGTAAGCGGCCAAGATTTGGCATGAAGGACATCATTCAAGTTCTATGTTCAGCAGCAAGAAGCATTATCAGTGTAGCAATTGCCTGTGGCATGGCTGGTATTATCATCGGCATTGTAACACTTACAGGTCTTGGTCTTAAAATGGGTGCAGGACTTGTAGCACTTGCACACGGCAAGCTGTTCATTACTCTCGTGCTTACAATGATTTCTTCTATTATATTGGGAATGGGTGCACCAACAACAGCAAACTACCTGATTACCTCTACAATCACAGCTGGTGCTATCATAAAATGCATTTACGGTAACTCTGCTGATGTAACAGCACTTCAAATATTGCCAGCACATATGTTTGCATTCTATTTCGGCATCATTGCTGACATAACACCACCTGTAGCACTTGCTGCAATTGCAGGAGCTGCCATTGCAAAAGCAAAGCCAATGAAAACGGCACTAAATGCAACAAAGCTTGCAATCGGAGCGTTCATTGTTCCATATATGTTCATTTACAATCCTCACATGCTCATGATAAATGCAAGGCTGGGTTCTATTATCTACATTACAATTACAGCAATAATCGGTATGTTCGGAATAAGTGCAGGACTTGAAGGTTACGCATTTGGACGCACAGGATTTTTGAATGCAACACAGGCTTCGGAAAAAGCAAAACATTCTGCTTCGGCTCTGGAGCGTCTGATATTTATTGTTGCAGGACTATGCTGCATTATCCCTGAAACAAAGACTGACATTATAGGACTTGCAGTCATTGCAGTCCTTGTAACACTGGAACTCGTACGTTCAAAAAAAGTGGCCGTTGCATAGCAACGATTGCCTAGCAACAATTGCCTAACGACTTATTTGCATTACATTTTTGCATTTGCAGAGTAACCGACACAAATGCAAAAATGTTTATTGTAACGGAGGACAAGAATGATTGCAACAACAACACCAAACATTGAAGGCAAAAGAATTATAGCTTATAAAGGCATCGTCTTTGGCGAAGTAATTTCAGGAGTAAATGTCATTGCAGATATGGCTGCAGGACTTCGCAATTTTTTCGGAGGCCGTTCCGGAACGTATGAAAACGAACTCATTAATGCAAGGGAACAGGCCATACAGGAAATGCAGCAGAGGGCTTCCAAAACAGGAGCTAACGCTGTAGTTGGAGTAGATATTGATTATGAAGTGCTAGGTTCCGACAATGGAATGCTAATGGTTACGGCAAGCGGCACGGCAGTCGTCGTAGAATAAAAAAAATCGACCAAATTTAATTTTAGGCCTCTTCCATGAAAAATAAACTTACAGCAGCATTTTTTATCATCATCATGCAGTTCATGACAGGATGCGCATCGTCCATCAATAACGCAATAGACAGGTTACCAAGCATCGGGGACCTTACTGATCCTGGTGAAATCGTAGATTCCATGCCAGCGTCAGTCAATAGCAGTTACACCTGGAAAGACATAACTAGGGCAGAATTTAATGCATACTGGAACCTGTACACTCCAAACAGGCAGCCTCCTTCAAGGACATTAAACCTTTATCAGAAAAGGAAAGACAAACCTATACGCCTTTACAAAAATTGCGAAATAGAAAAAGATGGCAACGGTTGGAGTGTAGAATATAAGCCTAATATATGCATGGGATTAAATGGACCTCATGCAGATTTTGAATATGAAAGTGGAGCTTACAAAATTGCTGAAGGTCATCCTGAAATGCTCAGATACCTTGACTCTAGCGGACGCATGGAAATATATAAAGAAGGATGGATTCAAGAATATACATTAGGTTCAGGAGCGTTTAACTCTTTCTATGATATATACGTTTACAATATCCAAGGTAAATGACAAGCCTTAGAGAATCAAATAGGCATAAAAAAAGCCGGCGTACAGCCGGCTTTTTTTATTTATCTTGCAGAAACAAGTTCAATATCAAAGGCAAGATATGAACTTGCAGGAATAACACCTGGAATGCCCTGATCACCGTAAGCCATATCAGGAGGCAAAACAACAGTTCTCTTTTCGCCAACCTTCATGTCCTGAACCATTGCATCAAAGCCAGGAATCATCTGTCCAGCGCCAGTAGTAAATTCAAGAGGACCTCTTCCTGCAGACTGGTCAAATACAGAACCGTCTACCAAATATCCCTTGTATTCAGTAGCAACATTCTTTCCAGTACCGCACTTTTCGCCTTTACCTTCCTTAGTTGTTTTATAGAAAATGCCGTTGCCATCTTTTGCATAACCAGGGAATTTCTTATTGATTTCAGCAACCTGAGATGCAAGACGCTCTTCCTGAGCCTTAATAGCAGCTGCACGTGCAGCCTTTGCCTTTGCAGCAGCCTTTTCAGTTGCTGTAGAATTAAGCTTATCAAAATCTTCCTGTGTAGCAGTAAAGTTCTTAGCTTCATCTCCAAGACGGTGAATAGTAATGCTCTTAATTACATCGCCCTGCTTGATTGAATCTACAACTTTCTGGCTTGCGCTATCTACAACCTGACCAAAAATAGTATGCTTCTGATCAAGCCAAGGAGTCTTTACATGAGTAATAAAGAACTGGCTTCCGTTTGTTCCAGGACCAGCATTTGCCATAGCAAGAATACCAGGCTTGTTAAACTTCAAGTCATCTTCAAATTCATCAGCAAAACGATATCCTGGGCCACCAGTTCCGTTACCACGAGGATCTCCACCCTGAATCATAAAATCTTCAATAACACGATGGAATTTAAGACCATCATAGAACTTCTTTCCCTTTGTTGCATCAAGAGTACCTTCTGCAAGACCAACAAAGTTTGTTACTGTAAGAGGAGTCTTTTTGTAAAACAACTCCACATAAATATCGCCTTTTGATGTGCTTATCTGAGCGAACACACCCTGCTTTCCGTTTAAAGCCTTAGAATTACTCATAGGTTTACATCCTCCACATGTAAGAAGGACAACTCCAAAAAGAAGTGCCCCAATTAATTTTTTCATATAAAAATCTCCTTATATTTTAAGATTTAAACCCACTGCAGAACCATTTATAGATTGCAGAAAGTCGTGTACTGAAAGAATCATAGATTGTAGATCTGATAATCTTAAGTGTAGGAGTTTTTGCCTGTGTTACCAAATACACAAGCATATCATCTCCACAGTCGCTTATTACAAGACTTATATAAAGATTACCAGGCTCAATTCCCTTGATAGGTCCTAACTTTAATGAATCAATATTCACAAAGTTAGCACTTATTTCATCAGGACGTTCATTGTAATGCAAGGTATAACGAGCGCGTCCGAAAGTATGATCATCAAGAATGCAGTATTTCTTAAGACCTTCTGCACTGCCAGATGTATCATCTTCAATACGGGTTTCGTCATTATAACCAGCAATAAAATATGCATGTTCATACAGGATTGCATCTTTCTTTTCCAGATTGGAATAATAATGAATGCCTTCCAATTTGCTTACAGAGCGAAGAATTTTGCTGGCATAATCAATTGTTGTCTTAGAATAGTTGCCGTCTCCCAATTCTTTCTTGGAAAGAAGATAAACTTCCTCAACAATAAAAGTAGGATTTTCCTTATGCTCAGGCCAGTTATTCTTTGCAATACGTCCTAAAGGAGAATCAGGATACAGGGAAAGATCTATTTTATCTTTTCCAAAATAACTTTTTTCCACATATCCTTTTTCTTTCAATTCCTTATACGTATCTGCATCAAAAAGTGCAGAGGCCTCAAGTGCAAAAGCCCCAGACAATGTCATAAACGAAATGCCAACTGTCAAAATGAATGCACGCATCAATGAACATTTCAGTTTCATCATACACCTCTTATAATATAAACAGATTAAAATCAGCGCACGCCCTTGAAAATTACGCGCACCTGTTTATATAAACCATCACCTTCGCTTTTGGTTTCAATATCAGGTATATCATTTAAAGTTGTATGTACAAGACGACGCTCATAAGGGTTCATTGGTTCAAGCAGAATAGACATCTTTGTCTGGCGAACCTTGTCTGCTGTAACGTAAGCAAGGCGTACAAGGCTTTCTTCGCGGCGAATACGATAGTTTTCGCTGTCAAGAATAATGCGGACATCTTCATTTCCAAGATGACCAGCATATACATTTGTAAGCAACTGCATTGCATCAAGATTTTTACCCTTGCGTCCAATAAGAATAGGAGAGCTTGAGCTTGTAAGCTTAATGCCGATTTTCTTGTCTTCGCGGAACATTACTTCAACAGTAACATCATAGCCCATCTTTGTAATCATAGACTTTACAAATTCAACAATCTTCTGCTCAAACTCGTTCTGAGGCATTGGATTTGCAACAAGACTAGGATTCTGAGCACGTGCAGTAACATTAGGAACAGAACCTTCGCACTCACCAACAACATGATCCTGAGAATCTACAGGATGAACGCGAATTTTTACATAGCCCTTCTTAAAAAGAGAACCTTTCTGAGTCTCAAGAATTTCAACATCAAACTGATCTTTTTCAAGTCCCAGTTCCTGAGCAGCCTTTTCTATAGCGTCCTTTTCAGTCTTACCTTCGTATTCGTAAATCATTTCTATCTCCTTATCTATCGAGTGCTTTTTTTATGACCTTTTTTGTTCTGGAATTTCAAAGTATTCCTATCCAAAACCTTTACATTTTCGCTTTCAGCCTTACTCTTCTTTACCATCTTGTTAATAATCATCTGCTGACCAATCTGCAAGATATTACTTACAGTCCAGTACAACAAAAGTCCACTTGGAACATTGTAGAACATAAAGAAGAACATTAAAGGCATACCGTACATCATAAACTTCATCTGAGCCTGAGACTGACCAGCCATGCCTGCATTGCCATACTGAGTAATAAGACCGTTCAAGAGCTGTGAACCAGTGTAAATGAATGGCAACAGACGCAGAGTATTCATTGTAAATCCAGAAAGGAAAGGAATCTGTCTTTCCCAAGTAAATATCTTGTCACCAACAGAAAGATCGTCTATCCAGCCCTTAATAAAGCTTGCACCGCGGAATTCAAAGTAGTTGTTGAAAACATTATACAATGCAAACAAAACAAGCATCTGCAAAACCATAGGCAGACAACCAGCTGCAGGATTGTAACCAGTCTGTTTGTACAGTTTAGCAGTTTCCTCCTGAAGCTTCTGCTGATTTCCCTTGTATTTTTCCTGCAAAGCCTTAATCTGAGGCTGAATTTTCTGCATTTTTACAGAACCAAGAGCAGTTGTTTTATTCAGAGGGAAAAGAACAATCTTCAAAATGATTGTAAGGATAATGATTGAAATTCCCCAGTTGTGAACAAAACGGTTAATCATTTCCATTGCCCATTTCAAGGCAACTTCTATAACAGAGAAGAAACCGCTTGTATTCAAAGCCTGATTAAAGCGAACATTGATTAATCCCCAGGCATTCTTGTCAGAAGAATTATACTTTATAAGTTCAGTCTCACTTCTTGGACCTACATAAATATAGTAATCATCTGTAACAGTATTTTCCGTAATTTCATTACGTGTTAAAAATACCTGTGAGTTTTCATAACCGTTTTCTTTTGCAACAGAAGTACGAACCGCTGTAGACATTTTCTGAGTGCTGTCAGGTTTAACAAGAATAGTAAAGTACTTTCCGCCTACGCCAGCCCAGCTGTATGCCTTGTTGTAATATTTATCAGACATCATTGGCTTTACACGCTTGTTACCGTTCAAAGCAAGATACTGACGCACTTCGTAGCGGTTCTGCTTGCGGTTAAAATGAGGACCAATCTGAGGAGATGTACGCAAAGTATATGAAAGTCCATCACCAGAATTTACAGTAACAGACAATTTAAATGCATAATCATCTTTCTTAAAGCTGTACAATTTACCCAGACGGAACTTTTTCTGAACACCGTTTTCATCTTTTCTATAGAAGTCACGGTAAAATCCGATTGTGTAGTCATCTATTTTTTTTACATTAAAAGTTTCATTTACAATAGCTGCGGAAGAATCACCGAATGCAAGTGAAAAGGCACGGTTAGAGCTGGAAACATTATCTACCATCTCAACCCCTTCACCAGTATCCTTGTCCAAGTGTCCAATCAGCTTGTAGCTTACAATGTCACCGCCACGGTTTGTAAGCACGGCACGGAATTTATCCGTCTGAATTACGTATTCTTCTACAGGAACATTCTGAGATGCAGCATCCTGTTCTGCACCATCTTCGTCAGAAAGAGTTTCATCTGTTATTTCTGATGAAATAAGAGAAGCCATTTCCTGAGCTTTCTGTTCCTTTTCAGCCTGCTCTTTAGCAAGCTCTATTTCCTGCTGTTCACGTGCAGCCTGCTGCTTAGGCCTAATAAATTTAGTGTCTACATACAGATAGCCCAAAAGAACTAAACCGCTTAACACAACAGCTAAAATTGTATTCTTATCCATTCCCATAATTGAATCCTTATTTTTCATGGAACAGGATCGTATCCGCCTTTATGATACGGATTGCATCTTAATATCCTGCGGATTGCAAGATACACACCCTTAATCGGACCGTGTTTTTGAATGGCCTCCAGTGCATAATGTGAACACGTAGGCGTAAAACGACAGCACCCCGGAAAAAGAGGAGAGATACAAATCTGATAAAAGCGAATCATCAGACACAGACACTTTATTGTAAAGTTTCTGAATCCTTTAACAAACCTGCTTTTTGGCATAAAGTCTTAAATTGATCACACCGCGAGAGGAACGAGTCATTTCCGGGATATACTAAGAAAAGCATGTCATACCCGGTGTTCAGGCGTGATTTGTAAAAACGATAGGTTTCACGGCTACAGCGTTTAGCTCTGTTTCTTTGAACAGCGTTACCATAACCACGTGGGAGGGGAAATCCTATACGGTTAAACCCCATATCATTCAGTAAATAAAACAGCTTTGCACCATTTATACTGACTTTTTTCCCTGTTTTAAAAATTTTCTGGAAGTCCACTGGACGCTTTATGTGTTCTGCACGAGTAAAACGTCCTTCATAGTGAACGTCCAATTCGCTACATTTTTGCTGTCTGATTTTTTCCATTCTGATATGGTTTCTTTTCATCAGAAATTGTGAGCTTGTAGCGACCCTTTGCTCTTCTTCTTGCGAGAACTTTGCGACCGCCACGTGTCTTCATGCGAGCGCGGAAGCCAAATTTTCTATTGCGTTTCACTTTGCTTGGTTGATATGTACGTAACATAATGAACGACTCCTATAAAAATAAATTCACAATACAGTAGGGTGAATAATAACAAATTTATTCGGAATTGGTCAACATGCTTTTCTTCAAATCTGCAAAAATAGATGCAAGTTCTGGAGGCAAAGGCTTTTTTTTCGTATTTACCGCATCAGAATTCACAGTTTTCTGCGAATTTACATTAGAATTCTTCAAAAGCTCCTCTTCTCGTGCAAGCTTTTCCGACATTCTTGCACGCTCAGCTTTCATATCCTGAGCGGAAGATTCTGACGCAGCAAAAAGGTTGCCCCTGTTTCCTTTCAGTCGGAAAGCCAATGTCTTAATTTCCATGTCAGGAGCACGCATCTGCATTCCTTTCAGAATGTACTTTTTGCGCATCTGCAAAAGCTCTATCCAGCCAGGATGATCGGCTTCTATAAGCAGAATGCCGTTTTTCAAATCTACAATGCGGCTGTGCGAAACAAGATTTTGCCCCTCGTTAGGATTATAAGCTTTTATGCTAAGTAAAACCTTTTCCCATGCGGACAGGATTTTATGTGCCTGCCCCGCAGAATCCAGCTGTATTACGTTAAATACATTATTTATGACAGAGGAAAAATTCTGTAAATCGTCCATTTTCAGCTAGCTGGTTGATTCGTATTTATGAGCACAATAAATACAGAATATTTTCCCTGGTCTACAGCATACTGAATGCTTGCCATCTTCCAGCCGTCTGCAATTGAGTCATTAAAATCCGAAATCTTTGCCTGTAAAGAGTTAGGGTCGTTTTCTTCCAAAATGTAAAATTCTTTCAATGGGATATCCTCCTAATATTTCTTTAAATTGTCTAAGGAAATTAATATATTGTCAAGGAAAAATGAAAAAGTTTTATGCCATAAAAATGAAAAGACCCGTAAGGAGCATTAAGTTTTCCTTGCGGGTCTTTTTTAGCAATTAAGGAGCAGTTCTCCACCTTGTATACAACTTAACGCCACGGTCAAGCTGAGAGCCAAAACTGTTGTACGGTGTAACAGAAGTAGAAGCCATCGGATTTGAAGGTATATAAACGTCATCCCAGCCGTCAAGTACATATCCGTCAGGTGCAACAGGAGTAGGTAAATCACTTGCAGAAAGCGAATCATTTTGCTTTATCTTGACAGGTTCACCACCTATCAAAGTAGCACTTGAGTAATCAGTTGAACCAGGAGCAATTTGATAACAATAAACTTTTACATATTTTCCCCTTCTCAACGTAAAGCCTGACGTAACTGGAGTTGAAAAATCATAGCCACCAGTAAGAATTGAATCAATATCATTATCTTTATACCATTCTTCTACAGGTCTTAAGTCACGATCACCTCCAGTAGTATTACTAGGGTTATAGTTAAGTGTAGGCATAATAGCCGTACCATTATATAAAACCGTTTGCGTTGCATTATCATAGCTAGATGCAATACTTGAATCAACTGTTACAGTGGCTGTCCACTTTCCATAAAGAGTTAAGCTACCACTTGCAATAGAAACAGAACCACCGCCTGTAGTAGAAATAGTGCCAGCGGTAATACTACCAATTGGAATGGAAGTAACCTTATTTCCTTCAGTAAATGCCGCATCCGTATACCAACCGCCAAAAGTCAGTCCAGTCGTTGAAGGATTAGGAAGAGACGAAAGCCCAGCGTCATCAGTAAAGCTTAGGGAGCTAGCATCAGTAATAGGGACAGGCTCTGATTCATAAGTAACTGAACATGCAGCCTTCCATACTGCATACAAGGTTTTGTCGGAAAATGCTATTCCTACTGTTGTAAAAGCAGTTCCATAACTAGCAGAAGTTGCTCCAGAGTCTGTAGTCCATCCCATAAATTTATAGCCAGTCTTTGTAGGTGCAACAGCAGGTGCTGGAATGTCTTCATCTTTGTCTATATATACAACGTTAGAAGATGCAGTACTTGTTCCGCCTTTGTAGTCAAACGTAATAGCATACTTAGGTTTCCATACTGCATAGAAAGTTGTGTCAGCAGTAATGCTGCCACCAAGTCCAGTTGCAGTCGTTGCATCCGCAGTAGTTGCCCAGCCAAGGAATGCATAAATTCCCTTTACAGAATCCTCTCTTCTAGGTTCAGTCGGAGTTGTAATGGTTGTTCCCTCGTCTACATATACAACCTTAGAAGATGCAGAGCTTGTATCTGTTCCGCCGTTGTAGTCAAACGTAATAGCATACTTAGGTTTCCATACTGCATAGTAAGTTGTGTCGGCAGTAATGCTGCTGCTGATTCCTGTTGCAGTCGTGGCATCCGCAGTAGTTGCCCAGCCAAGGAATGTATAAGATCCCTTTACCGGATCTTCCCATTCAGGATCTGTTACTGCTGTAGGAGAATAACCAAGTCTGACTTGCTGTGTTGTTGATGTAGCATCTCCAACTTTTCCTCCATTATAATCGAAAGTAACCGTATATTTTGTTATGTTGTATACTGCGTAAAGATCTATATCTGATGTTATTGGAGTGTTGAAGTCAAAGCTTGTTGTAGCATTGGCTGTCGTTCCCCAGTAAGCAAAAGTGTGTCCTTCTGTTGATGCAGGGTCAGAAGGTGCCGTAACAGGGTAGCCAGTCGTAACCTGAACTGATGAAAGAACTGTGTGAGCCTCATTATCATCCTTAAACGTTACCGTATACCAGTCGAGTCTTTGAAGCCTCAACGTTGTTGTCGTAGTTTCTCCTGCAACAATTGTTACGGAGGTCTCGCATTTGGCAGCTACAGCACCTCTCGAAGTCTTGCCGTAGGCTTTTACGGAATAATTGCCAACTGGGAGATTAGAGAACAGCATTGTTTCGCCTTTATTGGCAGTTTTTGTACTGGTAAAAGAGCCGGAACTTATTGTTACAGAAAAACTTACAATATCTTCCCTTGCATAAGCAGTCTTTGCACTATCTGCACGTATTGCAAGTGATGTACCATCAGCTTCACTACCACCACCGCCAGCTCCGCCTGCACAAGAAAATAAAGCCATTGAAAGCAGGGAACACACAAGCAAGAGTGCACATTTTAAGATAAAATTATGCCCCCCCCCATTTCTTAAAGTTCTTTTTACAATAAATCTACCTGTTTTTATCATAAAATAAACTCCTATTAACACATCTTGAATATTAAAATAGTCTTTTCAAAGTATCTTTCATCTTCGGTTGTAACACAGAATTTTCAATCTGTCAACAAAACTGGGATAAACGTCGAATTTTAGGGATGAATGTTGCGTAATCTTACAAAACCTTTGAATTTGTCATGAAAAAATGGGCTTTCTGCAATGAAATTTGATACCGCCGAAACAGCAACATTTTCAGTTTTCTACGAAAACTGAACCTTTTTTATAGAAAACATTATACGGTTCCGAGACTTCTCGACAAGAAATTTTTAACATTAAAAGCACCACCATATACAGTTTTTTGTTCCAAAAAACTGTAATTTTCTTCAATGAGAACTTTGATACTTCCGAAATATCAACATTTTCAGTTTTCTACGAAAACTGAACCTTTTTTATAGAAAACATTATACAATTCCGAGCATTCTAAACATACAATTTTAAAGCTATGAAATACCACTTTTTGATGTTTTTTTTACTTGTTCTCTGTCCAGGTGCCGTTTTTTATTTGGAACACTCTTGTGGTTTCGTGTCTGTAGCGTTCATAGGGTTCACCTGGCAAAAATGTGCAGAACAGCTGATCATACGCCGGTAAAAGAGCTGTAATCTTCTGGCGTTTGTCGGGGTCAAGTTCAAGCATTACATCGTCCATAAGAAGAACTGGCTTTTTGCCCGTCACCTGAGTATAAAACACAGCCTGAGCAGTGCGAAGCGAAAGAGCAATCAAGCGGCGCTGACCAGTAGAAGCCGTTGGAACAAAAGTTTCGCCATCTTTTGCAAAAGTAATGCGGTCACGGTGAGGTCCTGTAAGCGTAGTAGACATGACAAATTCAGCCTCGCGTCTGGAACGGATGCCGTCCAACACCTCGTCTATAGAAGGAATGTTTCTGTCGCCGTAAATGCTTTCTTCTGCCTGCGCATCCGTAGTCTTTTTCCACGAAGGATGATACTGAATTGTCACTCCGCTAATGCCAGAGACATCTTCATACAATTTTCCAAAAATCTGATTAAATGTAAAAATTGCATTTTTGCGTTTTTTTTGAATTTCCAATCCGTTCTGCACAAGCTGAATGTCATAGGACTCCAGAAGATTAAATTTCTTTTCCTTCAAACTCAGATTACGGCTTTTCAAAACCTTTTTATAACGACGCGATACATCAATGTACATTTCATCGTACATGCTGAGCGACTGGTCAATAAAAAACCGCCTGCGTTCAGGAGAGCCTACAGCAAAATCCAAATCGTCATGATTATAAAGCACGCACGGAATTGTATTAATGAGTTCCTTGCGGTCATGAATGAACTTGCCGTCTTTTTCAATCTTTTTGTTCTGGCCGTCATAGGCAATGAACGTTGTGTGCGTTGTGTCGGATTGCTCATCCTTGAACATACAGCGCACACTCATGGCTTTTTCGCCTTTACGCACAATCTCACTATCTGTACGGGTCCTGAAAGAAGAACCGTAAGACGCATAATAAAGCGATTCCAGCAGATTACTTTTGCCCTGTCCGTTTTCGCCAATAAAATAAACCTCTTTTGCCAACAGGTTTATTGTGCTGTCACAGAGATTCCTAAAATTAACAAACGAAGCGGAATAAAAAGGCATTAATTAGATTTTACCTCTTTTTTATCTTGATTGCAATGTTGCTACAATAAAAGTAGACACTGAAGGGCAAAAAAAATCGTTTAAGATGAT
>CAMVEQ010000048.1:0-20961 GCA_947166545.1 uncultured Treponema sp.
AAATATTTTGCCGGAAACTACTTCTCACAAATGGATGACATTAAATCAAATAAAAGAGTTTATGCATTATGATAATTTGGTTAATATGGATACACGAACTGTCCTTTCTTGCATTCCCTATGTTTTGATTGAAAATGATGAATATGATATTAGTTTTAAGAATAAAGAACTTTTCTTGAGATCCGCTAAATCTATAAATAGAGAAATCTTAGTTACTATTTATTCAAAAATAAATAATTATAAAATGTTTAATAAACCTAGATTGTCAAAGATACCATTGTTTAATTTAAAAAATTGGAAAATGGAAAATAATTCTTTTAAAAATATATATAACTATCCATTTGAATTGATATTCTGTAAAATAGAGATAGAGGGAAGGGAAGTTTCTAATTGGAATCAACCTTTATTTGCTGCAACAGGAATATCTACATTCGGTCTTTTATATACCATTGATAATGGAATTTATAAGTTTTTAATAAAAATAAAGGCTGAAATTGGATGTTTTGATGGTGTTGAATTGGGGCCAACTGTACAAGATGATGCTAATATAGTTGTTGATAGAAATTATGTAACTGATTTTTTTTATGAAAAGTTAAAAAAGCGGGAAAATGTAATTTCTGATGTGTTATTATCTGAGGAAGGTGGTAGATTCTATCAAGAACAAAATAGAAATGTTGTTATATTTATAAATAAAAATGAATTATCTGAATTACCAGATGATTATGTTTGGAGTGATTATGGTACATTGAATATTTTGACTCAAGTAAATAATTGTTTGAATATTCAATTACGAAATTTATTATCAATACTTGAATTATAAGGTAGGTGCTTGCATGATTCCAATTAATGAATTGTCTAGAGGTTTTAAATTATATCAAAAAGAATATGAACAAAAAATATTGGATGTTCTTAGAAGTGGATGGTATGTACTTGGAAATGAAGTTGAAAATTTTGAAAAAGAATTTGCAGCTTCTTTAAGTAATGATTGCTATTGTGCTGGAGTTGATAATGGTCTTGATGCTATTCATTTAGGTTTGAAAGCTTCAGGGATAAATGAAGGAGATGAAATTATTGTTCAAGCAAATGGATACATTGCAACAATGTTGGGCATAATGCAATGTGGTGCTAAACCTGTATTTATTGAACCTGATGAGTATTTCGAACTAGATGCTTCTAAAATAGAAAATTCTATTACTTCTAAAACTCGAGCTGTATTAGTTACACATTTATATGGTCAGGCAACAAGAATGGATCCAATTTTAAAAATATGTAAAAAAAATAATTTGATGTTGTTTGAAGATTGTGCTCAATCTCATTTTGCTCCATATAATGGAACTTATACTGGTCTCTTTGGAACAGCTTCTTTTTTTAGTTTTTATCCTACAAAAAATTTAGGAGGATTTGGAGATGGTGGAGGTGTAATTTCTAAAAATAAAAATATAATAGAGAAAGTTAAAATTCTTCGTAATTATGGTAGTGATTATCGGTATCATAATATTGAAATAGGTTATAATGCTCGACTTGATGAATTACAGGCTGGTTTGCTTCGTGTAAAATTGTCTCACATGAAAGAATTACTTTCTAATCGTAATTATATTGCTCAAAGATATTTAAAAGAAATTAAAAATTCAATAATAAAGTTACCAAAAATTGCAAAAGAGTGCGTTCATACATGGTATCAATTTGTAATAATTGTGGATAATCAGGAAATGTTTAGAAATTTTCTAAAGAATCATGATATTGCTACTGATATTTCTTGGAAGACACCACCATATTTACAACCTTGTATGGCTCATTTTGGTTATAAACGAGGAGATTTTCCTATTACAGAATATATTTGTGATAATTCTGTAATTCTTCCTATGATGGATTATATGACTGATAAAGAAATTTCAAAGGTAATTGAGGTTGTTAATTCTTATGAAGGGTGTTAAATTAATTGAAATAAAGCGAGTTGTTGAAAATGATGGGACTCTGATTGTTATGGAAAATGGAAATCCAATTCCTTTTGACATCAAGAGAATTTTTATGATTATGAATGTTTCAGAGAAAAAGTCTCGAGGAAATCATGCTACAAAAAAAACAAAGCTTATATTATTTCCTGTTTCAGGTTCTTGTGATGTTGTTGTTGATAATGGTTATGAAAAAGAAATCTTTTTTTTGAATGATCCATCAAAAGGTTTATATATAGAAGAAATGATTTGGCGTACAATGCAGAATTTCTCAAAAAACTGTATTATGATGGCTGTTTGTGATCGAGTGTTTGATTCTTGTAATGAAACGTATGATAATTATAATGAATATCTGAAAGTATTAGGATTATAGAATGGCAATAAAGATTGGTGTAATTGGTACGGCTGATATTGCTAAGAGGCGTATGATTCCGGCTATCAAAAAAGCAAATGATTATGAGTATGCAGGGGTTGCTATTGCTGATAGTTCTGAGTGGGACGAACCGCATTCTGAAAATCAATATAAAAGTATTTTAGAGAAAAAAAAAAATAAGGCTTATGAATTTTTATCTTTATTTGGTTCAAAACTTTATATAGGGTATGAAACTTTATTAAAGGATTCCTCAATAAATGCTGTTTATATTCCTTTACCGCCATCCTTACATTATAAATGGGCAAGAAAAGCATTAGAATATGGTAAAAATGTTTTACTGGAAAAACCTTTTACGACAAACTATAATGATACAATAAGTTTAATTAATTTGGCAAGAGAGAAAAGATTAGCTATTACTGAAAATTATGGTTTTATTTTTCATCCTCAATTTAAAGAGATGCAACGTATATTTTTACATGGTGATATAGGTGATTTAAGATTAATAAGAGCTTGCTTTGGTTTTCCACATCGTTCTGAAAATGATTTTAGATATTCTAAGAAGTATGGAGGAGGGGCTTTATTTGATTGTGGTGGGTATACAATAAGGGCTGTGATGTCTTTTATGAATAATCCAGAAGTTTTATCATCTGTGTTAATAACACCTGAGAATTATGAAGTTGATGTTTATGGTGATGTTACATTAACTGATGGACATAAAATCGCTCAGCTTTCTTTTGGTATGGATAATTCTTATAAATGTGATTTAGAATTATGGGGAAGTATTGGATGTTTGACGTCCGATAGAATTTATACAGCTCCAGACTCTTTTAATTCTGTTATAAAATTGAAAAATCAATATGGAATAATGGAAATTCAATGTGGATTATGTGATCAATTTTTGGAAGTTCTTACACATTTTCATGATTGTATAAATAATGTAAATGTTAGAGATGTTGATTTTCAAGAAACTCTAAAAATAGATAAGATAATAGCAGATGTATTAATTAAAAATATTGTGTGAGATTATGAATTATTATTGTACTCTATTTGATTCTAATTACATAGTAAAGGGACTTACTATGTATAATTCAATGGTTAAAGCTGGTGAAGATTTTGAATTTTTTATATTTGCATTTGATGATTTATGTTTTAAAATTTTAAATGCTTTAAAACTTCCTAAAATACATGCTATCTCATTACAAGAATTTGAAAATAAAAGGCTTCTTACGATAAAAAAAACACGCACTAGAGGCGAATATTGCTGGACATGTTCTTGTTTTTCTATTTTGCATGTTTTAAATAAATATAATGTTCCTGAAGTTACTTATTTAGATTCTGATTTATATTTTTTTTATAAACCTCAAATTCTTTTAGATGAATTCCATAAATCTGAAAAAGATGTTCTTGTTACAAGACATCGTTATACGCCTGAATATGATATGAGTAAAACCTGTGGAATTTATTGCGTTCAGTTCATGACATTTAAAAATAATGAAAAAGGATTATATGTATTGAACTGGTGGTGTGATCGCTGTGATGAATGGTGTTATAATCGTTGTGAAGATGGAAAGTTTGGTGATCAAAAATACTTGGATGATTGGATGACTCGTTTTGATTGCTGTTATGAGCTGGAGAATATTGGTGCTGGGGTCGCTCCATGGAATGTTCAACAATATACTATAACACAAGGTCCTAAATGTAATGACTTTCCTGTTGTATTCTATCATTTTCATGGTTTGAAATGGTATTCATTTCATAAATATAATCCACATGGTGAATATAGATTAGGCGAAAATGAAGAAAAATATTTCTATTCATATTATGTTAAGGCTTTGCAAAATTCATTATCTTATATAAAATTTAATTATGATACTAAATTTTCTTTAGGATTTTATAGAAGAAAACATAAGACTATACTGTATTATATAAAGTTATTTATTAAATTACTTATAAGGTATAATGTACCAAAGAAAGAAATTATTTGGACTGTTTAAAAATGAAAAAAATATATATAGATTTATCAATTTCAGGAAATAACAACGGTTTTGTTTCTGGTGCTGGGGAATATGGAATTGTTATATTTTCTGAGCTTAAAAAGAAATTGGTACCAGAATGCTTTTATGTAGGGGTAAAGAATTCTGTAAATTTAGATGATTCTCTTTTTAAAAATATTCCAGCTGAAAATATTATTCGCTATAAAGATTTTGATTTTTTGAATAAACTTTTAGAAGAGAACAATATTGATGTTGCTTTCTTTCCTCAATTGATTAATGAACATGTAAACATAAAGACATTGGCAAAAGTAATTGCTGTTATTCATGATTTTTCTGGTATTCTTGATATAGAAAATAATAAGAAAGATTATTATGGAAAATATTATGAATTACCATTTATAAAAAAAATGTATTTTTTTATAAAATCACATATACCATACTTTATGGATAGAATGATTCAAAAAAAAATAGATGCGGATAATGAATTAATTTGTAATTTTAAGAATCTGAAATTAATTAATGTTTCACACTATTCAAAAGCTACAATGAAATATTATTTGACAAAAAATACTGTAGATTCTCAAGTTTTTTATTCTCCAATTAAAATTTTTAATTATTATGAAGATAATAAATTGCCAGATACTTTAAAAGCAAAGTTTGATATTTCAGAAGGTAATTACTTTTTATTCTGTAATGCTAAACGCGTGAGGAAAAATAATTCTATTGCTCTTATTGCATTTGATAGATTTATAACACGAACAGGAAGGCATGATTTAAAAGCTGTTGTTTTAGGTAGTGGTTCAAGGTATGAAAAATACATTCTTCCAAAATTGAAGAATAAATCTAATTTTATATTTGATGAATATATTGATAAGGATTATTTTGAAGCTCTTTATAAGTTTGCCCATCTATTTGTTTTTCCTTCTATTTTAGAGGGTTTTGGGTATCCTCCTGTGGAAGCGATGAAATACGGAACTCTTTGTGCCTGTTCTTCAGTAACGTCTATTCCTGAAATATGTCAGGATGCAGTTATTTACTTTGATCCATTTGATATGCGTTCTATAGAGCTTGCATATTATCAATCATTTGATAAAGATTTAACTGAAAGAATAAAGCTGAGAATTAGTGATAGATATTCTAGTCTTGCAAAAAGACAGAAAGACGACTTAAATAAATTAATTGAATTAATTGTTTCCTAAATTTTTATTTTGTGTTAGACTTCTCTTCTATGGCAATTAATAATATTCCGTTACTTTCTATAATTACTGTAAACTATAATAATGCTGATGGATTAAAAAAAACAATGCAAAGCGTTCTAGATTTGGAGTTTAAGGATTATGAATATATTATTATAGATGGTGGAAGTTCTGATGAAAGTGTTGATGTTATAAAATATTATTTAGAAAATACTGAACTTAAAGATAAAATTACCTATTGGTGTTCTGAAAAAGATAATGGAATTTTTAATGCAATGAATAAAGGTATCTCTTATTCCCATGGTGAATTGCTTAATTTTATGAATTCTGGCGATACTTTTATAGCAGATTCTTTAAATGGGCTAGAGAAAATATATAATAATAATAAAAACTGTGTTCTATATGGAGCTATAAATAAGGTAAGACAAGACGTTTTTTTAGGAACAACAGGAGTCTGTAATATAGATATAAATAACGGTATTATATGGCATCAAGCAACTTTAATTCCAAAAAAAATGTTTTTGGATTATGGTTTTTATGATGAAAGATATAGAATTAGAAGTGATTATGAATTTTTCTTTAGGCTTTTAAAGAATAATGTAAAATTTGTATTTACAAATAGAATACTATGTAGCTATGATTTTTCTGGAGTAAGTTCCACAAATAAAAAATTATGTAATACAGAAGGGCTGCTTATTAGAAAAATATATAATAAAGAACCTAAAAAAAATTATTTAAAATTACTTATCAAATTAGTTCTTCCTTATGGTTTATTAATTTTGTTATGGAAGATAAAAGATTCATTGAAAAGGAGTAATGGGCTATGAATATTTCATCAAAAACAGCCTTAATCACAGGCATAACGGGGCAGGATGGTTCTTATCTTGCAGAGTTACTTTTATCTAAAGGTTATGAAGTGCACGGCATTATCCGCCGTTCATCAAGTTTTAATACTGGTCGCATTGAACATCTTTATTTGGAAACAGCTATAGAAGATATGCATAAGGCTAGAAAGGTTCAGCTTCATTACGGCGACATGACTGACTCTGAAAGCCTTATTCGTCTTATACGTGAAATAAAGCCTACAGAAATTTATAATCTTGCAGCCCAAAGCCATGTTCAGGTAAGTTTTGAAGTGCCAGAATATACTGCGGATGCGGATGCTACTGGTGTATTGCGTATTTTGGAAGCTGTACACTTTCTTGGCATGGAAAAAACATGTCGCATCTATCAGGCTTCTACATCCGAATTGTTTGGCTTGGTACAGGAAGTGCCTCAGAAAGAGACGACTCCTTTCTATCCTCGTAGCCCGTATGCTGTAGCAAAACTATATGGCTACTGGATAATGCGGAACTACCGTGAAAGCTATGGAATGTTCTGTTCAAACGGCATTCTTTTTAACCATGAGTCTGAGCGTCGTGGCGAGACTTTTGTTACCCGTAAGATTACACTTGCTGCTGCACGAATTGCACAGGGATTGCAGAAAAAGCTGTATCTTGGAAACTTGAATGCCCTTCGTGACTGGGGATATGCAAAAGATTATGTTGAGTGCATGTGGCTTATTCTTCAGCAGGAAAAACCAGATGACTTTGTTGTTGCTACTGGTGAACAGCATTCTGTGCGTGAGTTCTGTCAGCTTGCATTTAAGGAAGCTGGGATTGAGCTTGAATTTAAAGGTGACGGTGTGGATGAAAAAGGCTATGACAAAAAGACTGGCGAGTGCCTGGTAGAGGTTGACCCTAAGTACTTCCGCCCTGCAGAAGTTGAAACTCTTTTGGGAGATCCTACAAAAGCTAAGACTGTATTGGGATGGAATCCTACAAAGACTTCTTTTAAGGAACTTGTACGGCTCATGGTTGTTCATGATATGGACTATGTAAAGGCTGAAAAAACTTTGCATCAGAGATAAATTTTTAGAGATTTATTATGGAAAAGAATTCTAAGATATATGTTGCAGGTCATAGAGGACTTGTAGGTGGAGCAATTTGCCGCGAACTTGAAAATCGTGGGTATACGAATATTATTAAGCGTACACATGCAGAACTGGACTTGTGTAATCAAGCTGCTGTAATGAAGTTTTTTGCAGAGGAAAAGCCTGAATATGTTTTTCTTGCTGCTGCTCATGTCGGTGGTATTGGCATTAATTCTGCACATCCAGCACGTTTTATTTATGACAACATGATGATAGGCTTTAATGTTGTTGAGGCGGCACGTCTTAACGGTGTAAAAAAGCTTATGAATCTTGGTTCTACATGCATTTATCCCCGCATGGCTCCTCAGCCCCTTAAGGAAGAATACCTGCTTTCCGGTCCTTTGGAGACTACAAACGATGCTTATGCCATTGCAAAGATAAGCGTCATTAAGCTGTGCCTTAAATACAATATTGAATATGGAACGGATTTTTTGTCTGTAATGCCGACTAATCTGTATGGACCAGGCGACAATTATGATCTTGAGGGCAGTCACGTCCTTCCTGCTATGATACGTAAGTTTGACGATGCAAAAAAGAGTGGAACTGACGAAGTGACTTTATGGGGCGATGGCTCTCCTTTGAGAGAATTCTTGTACAGTGCAGATCTTGCAGATGCCGTTGTCCATCTTATGGAAAACTGTCATGCATCAGATATGATGCCGTATGGTTTTGTAAACGTAGGCAGTGGAAAGGAACTTACAATTAAAGACGTAGCTGAAAAAGTAATGCGTGCTGTTTATGCCGATGTTCCTGGCAGGGAATGTAAGATTATCTGGGATACGTCTAAGCCAAACGGAACACCACGTAAGTTGTGTGACATTTCAAAGATATGTGCTTTAGGCTGGAAACCAAAGACGGAACTGGAAGAAGGTCTTGTGTTCAGCTATAAAGATTATCTTGCTGGTGGCGGAATAATGAAGCGCGAGCATTAAAAGAAAGCTACATATTTTAGAAGCTGTCTGCATCGGTAATGAAGTAAAACTTAAGCCGATGCAGGCAGCTTTTTTTATTGTCTTTTCTTTTTCAGTAAAATGCAGTATATTCTAGGCGATAAATATGTATTAATTTGCGAGGTATATATATGGCTAAAAATTTAACTCCTATGACGCTTTTGTGCGGCTATCTTGGGGCTGGAAAAACAACACTTTTGAATCAGGTTCTTTCTAATCAGAAAGGCTATAAGGTTGCCGTCATTGTAAATGACATAGGCGAAGTAAACGTTGATGCAAAGCTTATTGCGGATGGTGCAAAAATTACTGATACAAGTAGCATTGTTCCTCTTACAAACGGCTGCATCTGCTGTACTTTGAAAACTCAGCTTTCACAGAACATTGAAAACCTTATCAAGACAAAGAAATATGATTATATCATGATCGAGGCCAGCGGTGTATGTGAGCCAATGCCTATAGCTCAGGAACTTGAGACTATTTCTAACGGCAAACTTGATAATGTTGTTGGTGTTGTTGATGCAAAGCGTCTTGTTGATGAGTTTGCAGGTGGAGATGCTCTGCTTAAGGAAAAGGATGAAGAGGACATTGAGTCTTTGCTTGTACAGCAGATTGAATTCTGTTCTACTCTTGTCATTAATAAGAAAGACCTTGTTACAGAAGAACAGTTTAAGAAGGTTAGGGCAGTAATCAATGCCCTGCATCCTGGTGTTAAGATTATAGAAACTGACCATGGTAAGGTTGATGTAGGCGAGATTCTTGCCACAGGTAGTTTTGACTTTGAAAAAGTATTTTCAAGTGCCGGTTGGTGTAAAAAGCTTGCAGAAGATGAGATTGATGATGACCACGATGAGCATGAGGAACATGAGCACGAGCATGAAGAACATGAGCATACTCACGAACATCATCACCATGACCATGATGACGATGATGAGCATGAACATGGTCACGAGCATCAGCACCATCATCATGAGCACAGGCATGAAGGCGAAAGCGAAGATGAATATGGTATCGGTACATTCATCTACTACCGTAGAAAACCTTTTGACCGTCAGCTTCTTGATTCTTATGCAAATAACTGGCCAAAGAACATCATCCGATGTAAGGGGTTAATGTGGTTTGCCGATGAGCCGGAGATGGCATGGGTGTTCGAGACTTCTGGTCGTCAGATTCAGGCTGGCTATTCAGGACAGTGGATTGCAGCATCTTCTCCTGCTGAGCAGAAAGAAATTCTTGACGCAAATCCTCAGATAAAAGCTGAGTGGGACGAAAAAGTTGGAGACCGCATGATAAAGCTCTGTGTTATCGGTCAGAATCTTGATAAGGAAAAGATATCTGCAGAATTAGATAAGTGTCTTGCAAAATAATTCAAAATAAGAATTTTCTTATTTTTCTCTTATTTTGCGTTCATGAAAGTAAGTATGGTGTGTAGTATAGTAGAATTATAAGGTTAAGGCGTTGCCTTACCTACTTAAGATCCTACTTCACACCAACTTTCTATTCAAGGAGGACTCTATAGGAGCCTGCTGGTGAGTAATTTTTATTCGCTAGCAGGCTCTTTCTTATTTTAAAACCATATAATAAGCTATATAGTTGAATTTTCTGTTTAATGTAGGTAAAATAATGCAATGCAAAGACATCCATTTATAAAGTTAGTAACTCTTACAATTCTCTATGTTGCTATTATATTAGGCATTTTTATACTTCAATTTAAGACTGACACAAGTATTACTCGTGCAATTGGTGATATGCGCATAAGCTTGGAAAGTGAGGAATCTGAAAATGATAATCCAGAATTGCTTGTTTTAAAGAATCAGCTGGCAGTATCATTTAAGGGGCTTTCTTTTTCTACAAATGAAGCTCATCCTGCAATAATTTCATCCTCATTTACTGACGCTAAGGAAACTCTTGTGTTGCAGTCCTTTGAAACTCAGGATAATTCTGCCAGGTTTTATTTTACAGATGGAACATCTATTGTCTTTGCTGTGAACGGTACTGCTCCTGATGCCTCTTTGTCAATTTCTGCAGTTCCTTCTGAGGGATTTGATACTGTTTCAATTCCGTATGCTATCAGCTCATCTTATAAGATTGCTTCAAAAGCTGAAAATTCTGTTACGCTTGAATCAAAAGATTCTATGTTTGTTTTTTCAGCACCAAAACTTGACAATGGGACTGTATTACTTTCAAAAAAGAATTTAACAGCATCTTTTGCACCGTTTATTCCAGAGAAGATGTATGACTATGCTTCTGTTGCAGAACAGGATTCTTCATCTGAAACTTCTTATTCTGCAGCTCTTGCTGCATACAGAGAATCTTTGATTAATAAGTTTGTAAAAACTTTTTCTTCTTCTCCTTCAGAACTTTCAGAACAGGAAGTTGTTGCTTATGTTGCAGAAATGGGTTCTAGGGGAAAATTCCAAAAAGCTGTTAATGAGCTGTCTTCTACATTTAAGAATAGCTCAAAGCGTACTTATCTTTCTACACCATATTTTGGAAACCTGGTTGAAAGCAATAAAAAACTTGTTGCAAAATCAAATGAATTTTCTACTGCCATAAATAATGCTGTCACATCAAATTCTCTTTCTGTATTTACAGAAGATGATATTTCGGATTACATCATTGGAAACCGCAAGAGTGACAAAATTAAAACTTTTCTGCAGATTCCTTCTAAGAAAACTTCATTTAATCCTTCTGTAATGGAAGCTGCAGGAATCCTTTCTGTATATACAAAACTGCGTAAAATTGATGAAAAACTTGCTTCTTCATTTGATCCTGTTCTGAATTACTGTCTTGATGTAATTGCTGAACATTTGAAACTTGAAGATGACAAACTGCTTTTTACAAATGGAGAATTTTCTACTTTACAAAAAGTGAAAATAGGACAGGCTTTGATAGATTTTGCTCGTGCTCGTAATAAAAATGAATATGCAGAAACAGGGCGTACCATAATTACACAGGAGCTTTCGGAACTTGATTCTCTTGAAGTAATTGCAGACCTGTATCCTGTAATTATTACTGATAATACATTCTATCCTCATGCAGAACTTTTAGGATATTATGATACAAATCCTGTCTGGGCATGGACTTGTTCTTCGGATATAAGTTATCGTCTGGGAGCTGATGGGGTAGTAAGCATTTCGCTGGATTTCCCACTGGAAAATTCTCAGTATCTGATTGTTACGGGAGTGCCTACATTCCATTCTCAGATTGAAATTCAGAAACTTCGCTTTAGGACAGATCCTAAGTTTGAAACATATAATTCGTCTGGTTATGCCTATGATGAAGCTAGAAAGACTCTGTTCTTAAAGTCTCGCCATAAGTCTACATCTGAACTTATTCGCCTTTTCTGTGATCCTGCCACAAATTTCATGGGACCTGATGATACTCTTGCTTCAATGCAGCAGCAGGTTCAGGAAATGGGACTTGCCAACGTTTCCGTAAAACGTACAGAAGAAGGTCTTACACTTTCTGTTGAAAAAATCCAGTTTGAAGCTGAAAGTGCTACACTTCGTGAAAGTGAATTTTCAAAGCTGCAGCAAATTGCACAGATTTTGAAGGCTTACCCAAATGATATCATGGTTAGTGGCCATAGCGCAAAGTCTAACATTGGTCGTCCTGCACAACCGTTAAGTGAAGAGCGTGCTGAAGCTGTTGCAGAATATCTTGTTCAGCTTGGAGTTCGTTCTCGTGAGCACATCTTTTCTCAGGGCTTTGGAGATACAAGACCTATTTCACCTAATGATACAGAAGAGCATAGATCTGTTAATAGACGTGTTGAAATAACCCTGATGGACACTAATAATTAATCAAAAGTAATTGTTAGCTTAGTCTTTTTACAGATTCTCTAACAACAAGTTTTGCTGGAACTTTTATTGATGGAGGCGGTTCTGAAATGCCGGAAATCTGATACAACAGATATTCGGCAGTAAGTTCCGCAATAGTGTTTTTGTTCTGGCGGAAAGTTGTAAGTTTGGGTTTGCAAAATGAAGAAACTTTATCATCATCAAATCCCATAAGAGAAAAATCTTCTGGTATGGAAAGATTATGTTCTTCTGCATATTTTATTATGCCCAAAGCAAGCATATCATCTGCCGAAAAAACAGCCGTAAAATCATGAGTGCGGTTGTATAACTTTTCAAATGCATTATACCCACTTACAGAATCCCACATTTCACTTTCTTCAAAGCAATCTTTATTTTCTTCAATGTTATGGGCTTTTAGGCAATCTTTGTAGCCGTTGTAACGTTCTAATGAAGCTGCCGAAGAAGTGCTTATAGGACCAGCAAGAAAAGCAATTTTTCTATGTCCTTGAGAAATCAGATATTCTGTACCGTCATAACCGCCTTTGTAGTTATCAGTAATGACTGTACAGATGTTTGGAAAATAATCATTTGTAGAAATGCATGGAATCCCAGAAGTTGACAGATCTTCAATACTTTTGGAATCTTCCATGTTAGGATTGATTATTACAATGCCATCTACACTTCTAAGTCTTGCATGGTTCAGGTATGAAATGGAAGCTGTTCTGGAAAGAAATACAAGGTCGTATCCAGCAGCTTCCACTGCTTCCCTGAATCTGTTTAAGACACCACCAAAGAGAGGATGCTGAAAGCCCGACAGCATTTTGTTATCTTCAAAAATGACGCCGATTAAGTTTGACTTTTTGGTAGCAAGAGTTTTTGCTGCCATGTTAAACTTATATCCCATATCTTCGGCTATTTTTACTATTTTTTCACGGGTTGCATTACTCAGCTTTCCCGTTCCGTTCAAAGCCTTTGATATAGTTGGGGCAGAATATCCTGTTTCTTTGGCAATGTCATAAATTGTTATCATAGTACCTGCGAATAATCGAAATACTCAAAGTCTGCATACTTTTTGTAAAATTCCGTATCTACGCAGAACATACCAACAAACGCACCTGTAAATCCTTCATTGTTAAACTCGTCTGACAGTTTAGAGGCATCGCATACAGGACGAATCTCATGGAAAACTTTTCCATCTTGTGACCATGAGAATACCGCTGTCTTGTAATTAACCGAAAGCCGTAACCAGACAGGAACATTCTGCTTTAGCTGAATTTCCATGCCCTGAGTAAAACTGTTATTAGGCATAATTGTGTTAACTTGAAGGATTTTTCCTTTTTCTTCATTCCAAGTCACCTGAAGTACATACTGTGTCTCTTCATCGTAGCGGTAGATAAGACCTGCATACTGCTGGAAATAATCTGGTTCAAATTCCATCTTTGTTTCTGCAGTAAATACAAAATTTTCCTGTCTACGTGCCAAAAGGCTCTGCTCATAGAATGACCACAGTGATTGTCCACCCTTTAATCTCAGATATCCAGGCCGCTCTTTTATAGAATACCTGTCTTCTGTTAAAGGTGTACGGAGTGTCTTGAAGTCTTGTAAGAAGTTTTCATTTTCAAATGTGTAGTGAGTATGACCACATCCAGGGTAACTCTGTTCTGAAGTATCCTTTACGCTTTCTGCAGGGACATCAACATATTCTGGTGGTGTATTCTGCAAAGATCCGTCTGGCTGTACTACATAAGGCCAGTCGTCTTTCCAAATTATTTCTGCAAGACCTGTCTCGCGACCAAGAACACAATCGTGTGTACCTGGCAGCGGACGTCCACACAGGTAGACCAGATATGTCTTTGTGCCGTCAATGGAACTACACCAGCTTCCATGTCCAGCTCTCTGTAAAAGCAGTTCAGGATGATTATACGAAGAAATCAGAGGATTGCATGGATGCAATTCATACGGGCCTTCAATATTTTTTGAGCGTCCGACTGAAATTGCATGTTCGTAGAATGTCCCTCCTTCTGCTGCCGCAATGTAATAATATCCATTGTGTTTATACAGATGAGGACCTTCTACCATGCCAATATCTGTTCCCGTAAAAATCTTTTTGCGTTCTCCAACAAGCTGTTTTTTCTTTGGATCGTACTCACGCATAAGAATCCCCGAAAACTGACGTGGACCTGTTTTTCGGTGATCCCATTCCATATTTATGTACCAGTGTCTTCCGTCGTCATCATGAAACATAGATGCATCAAAGCCAGAGGCATTCATAAATATTGGATCTGACCAAGGTCCTTCAATTGAAGGTGCTGTGGTCAAAAAGTTTGGAGTATCCTTCATTGTTCCAAAGTTCCAGTTGCGGACATTTGTATATATCAGATAGAAAAGACCATCTGAATATGAAAGGCAAGGTGCCCAAATTCCACATGAAGGAATTTCTCCAGCCATATCCAACAACCGTTTTTCAGAAAGTGGAGAAGGTACGGCAGTCCAGTGGACAAGATCTTTTGATCTGCTCAGCTCAACTCCCGGATACCACTCAAATGTTGAGTTTGCAATATAATATTCCCCGTTTGCCATGCAGATGGAGGGATCCGCATGGAAGCCGCGAAGAATCGGATTTTGTATTCTTACTTTTTTCTCATTACTCATTTGTAAACCTTTACTCTTTTACAGAACCCATTGTAAGACCACTTATGATGTTCTTTGACATGAATGCATAGAACACAATAATTGGAATAAGGGAAACTGCGATACCTACGTAAATTGCTCCGTATTCTGTTCTGTAAATATCACCACGAAGCATCTGTACAAGCATAGGAAGCGTGTACTTTTTTGTGGACGAAAGCAGTGCGAATGGAGTCATGAAGTTGTTCCAGCTTGCTACGAATGCAAAAATTGCCTGTGTCGCAAGGGCTGGTTTTATGATAGGAAGTATTATCGTATTGAATGTACGGAATTCTCCAGCGCCATCAATTCTGGATGCCTCAATTATTTCCATTGAAAGAATTGATTCAAAATACTGCTTAACGAACAAAACACTACCAGCCGCTGCTATTGATGGCAGAATAAGTGGAATGTAGTTGTCTGTCAGGTGCAGGCGAGCCATGAACTGATAGAAACCGATGAAGGAAAGGGAGGCTGGAAGCAGGATAAGTGTCATGATGATACTTATAAGAATGCTTCTTCCTTTAAAGCGGTATACGTGTATTCCATAAGCTGTGAGGGCAGAAAAATATACACACAAAGCTGTAGAGAATGTTGAGATAATGGCACTGTTAATAAATCCTTGCCATATCTGGAAGTTTCTGCTTGTAAGGATGCGCCAGTTGTCTAAGGCATGCGTACTTGGAAGGAATGAAAGACCTTCGTTTATCTGCACGTTTGTTCTTGTTGCGTTTACAAGCGACAGCCATACAGGAACTATGGCTATGAGCGTGAATATAATCATCAGCATATATATAATGAAAGACTTTACCTGTTTAGAAGTCTTATAGCTTTTGTTTACGCTTGAACTCATTTTGAAGCCCCCTTCTTAAGAGATTTTGGATTGTGCTCCTTTACAAGTGTGTTAATGAGTATTGCAAGGATGATTGTAATGATGAACATTCCGATTGAAATTGCTGCTGCATAAGAGTAGTCGTTACGTCCCTGGAATGCCATGTTATACATATAGATTGATGTTGTTCGAATTTTAAAGTCTGGTTCTCCGTGCATTTGCGTAAGGAGGAACGGAATATCAAACATCTGCATACCACCAACCATTGATGTAATGAGAAGGTAGAACATCATTGGACGAAGCAGTGGAACTGTTATTTTCCATGTACACTGCCAGTTTGATGCACCGTCAATTGTTGCAGATTCATAAAGAGAAGGGGAAATACTGGTAATACCTGCCATGAGAAGGATGAGAGTCTGACCACACCACATCCACCACTGAATGAATGAAACAATTCCTCTAGAAGCAGGAACGCTTCTGAAGAAGAAAAATGCCTCTGAAGCACCACAATATTTTAATAAGAACTGATTTACAGGTCCAACTGGATATCCGAAAAGACTTCGGAACAAAATAGCAACAGAAGTTGCTGTCAAAAGGTTTGGTAAATAGAAAAGAGCTCGGAAAAGTCCCTTTCCTTTTATGTCGAGCTTTACATCCGTAAGCAGAATAGCAAAAAGAAGTGCTATTCCCAACTGAGGGGCAAAGTTGACTCCCCACAGGATGAAGGTATTTGCTACTGCACCCCAGAAATATTTATCATGAATAAGCTTTGTAAAGTTTGCTAGTCCTATGAATGAAAAATTTGTTTTAAGACCTTTCAAATCTCCAAAGGAAAGCATGAAGGTGTAAATGATTGGCCATAAACTGAAAAATAAAAAGGCAATTATAAAAGGTGCACAGAACAGATAGCCGTACCTGTTCGTTTTTGCCTGTATCTTGGAAGTGTTACTCACGTCGTATCCTCCTTTACGCGAACAAGATATAAAAAAAGTGCAGTCGGAATCACTAATATTCGCAAACTGCACTTTTTCGAAAATCAACAGGATTTAACCTGTTGATTTTAATGCTTAGTATCCGAGAGTTGAGGCAACCTGTGACTTGAAGTCTGCAAGTGCTGCATCCTTTGACTTTTCACCATTCTTGTATGCTCTTACTGCTTCTGCGAAGAGCTGTTCAATCTGCTGGTCTGAACCCTGGATAAGGCTTCCGTCAATACCCTTTGCCATTTCACAGAATGCTGCGTAGTGGTTCTGTCCACCAAGGTATGGCTCAGAGAATGTATCCTTAATCTTGTTCTGAACGTTAAGATTACCTACTGTATCTCCAGATTTCTTTGCATAAGCTTCAAGGTATGTATCATCAGTAGCGATGTACTTGATCATTTCCTTTGCAGCCTTAGGATTCTTTGTTCCCTTATATGCAGCTACCCATGTACCACCCCAGTAGTAGTTTGCTGGACCTTCACACATTGCCCAGTCTCCAGCTGTATCTGGAGCGTTTGTCTTAAGAACATAGTGGAGACCCCATGTTGGCAAGAGGTAGCAGAATACTTCTACAGGACTTCCTTTTTCATCCTTCAAAGTTCCCTTCATACCAGCGTACCAACCTTCTGACCACTGGTCTACGCGTCCTTCATATCCCTTGTCATGGAGTGTCTTACACATATCCATGTACTTGTCCATTGCTGGATCAATAACGAGCTTGTCGTTTACTACCCAAGGCTGCTTACGTGCTCCCTTATAAGGCATAAGCATATCATCTGTTGTAGAGATGATGTCACACTTTCCACCAGATGCTTTTTTAAGAAGTTCTGCTGTTTCCATGAACTTGTCAAGGTTTGCAACATACTTCTGTACTTCTGCTGGATCATCTGTTCCAAGATACTGTTTTGCAAGGCTTCTTCTGTAGAAGAGAGCACCTGGACATACCTGCCATGCCATACCGTATACGTGACCGTCATAAGAACCTATTTTCATAGGATAATCAGCCATCTTGCTCTTTACTTCTTCGTATACATCATCGAGAGGAAGCAAAAGACCTGATTCGATATACTTACGTACGAATGCATTTTCGAGACCGAATACGTCTGGACATCCCTGACCAGAAGCAAGAACTGGGTCAAGCTTGTTAGGGAACTGATCTGTAGGTGTAAATGAATATTCTACTTCTACATCTGGATGAGCAGGCTTGTAGTAGTCGTTTACAAGGCCTTCAATTTCATCAGTGAAAGACCAGACTGTAAGTTTGTTAGATGCATCTGCTTTTCCTGAAGCTCCGCTTTCTTTCTTTCCGCCACAGCTGGTCATAACTGCTGCACATGTTGCTGCTGCCGCAATTGTTAATAAAATCTTTTTCATGATTCCAAGAATCCTCCTTTTTTTACAGGCAATCGGTTGCCTGTTTATAAATAAGTATAGCAGAACATTTCCTTTTGTCAATAATTTTTTTTTCAATAGCCTATGTGTTGTAGATAAGCCTTGTTATATGCTACAATAGTGCATCTAATGGAGGTCTTTTATGGCAAATGTTTCGCAGGAGTTTTCTGCTTTAAAATCATATATTGAGTCTCATACAAAAGAAATGGTTCAATTGGAAACTCTTCTTACGGGCATTCAGGCAATAGCTCCGGAAAGTGGCGGAGACGGAGAAAGCAAAAAATGTGCAGCTTTGGAAGAATGGCTGAAATCAAATGGCATTACTCGTCTGGAACATTATGATGCACCAGATTCCCGTGTTTCTTCTGGTGTCCGTCCAAATCTTATTGCGACAATTCCCGGCAGCAGGGATGATTACACAATATGGGTGTGTGCACATCTTGATGTTGTTCCTACTGGCGAGCTTTCACTTTGGAAAACTGATCCTTGGACTGTAGTTGAAAAAGACGGACGCATTTACGGACGTGGTGTTGAAGATAACCAGCAGGGACTTGTGAGCGGTGTGTTTGCAGCCCTTGCTTTTGTGAAACAGCATATTATTCCTGAGCATACAATAAAGCTTCTGTTTATGGCAGATGAAGAATGTGGTTCTGCTTATGGAATGCAGTATCTTGTAAAAAATCATATTGATTTATTCTCAAAGAATGATCTTATCCTTATTCCAGATGGAGGGGATAGCAAAGGTGAAACTATAGAGATTGCTGAAAAGAATATTTTTTGGGCAAAGTTCCATACTGCAGGAAAACAGTCTCATGGTTCCCGCCCAGATTTAGGACGCAATGCCATGCTTGCTGGTTGTGAACTTGCACTTAAGGTTAATGGTCTTGAGCAGTTTTTCAACAAGCAGGATTCTCTTTTTGATCCTCCATATTCTACATTCCAGCCAACAATGAAATATGCGAATGTTGAAACCGTTAACATTATTCCTGGAGACGATGTATTTTTTGTTGACTGCCGCATTAATCCTTGCTATACGCTGGATGAAGTTCGTGCAGAGATGAAGAAACGCGTTGCAGAAGTAGAAAAAAAATACGATGTAAAGATTGATATGATAGAATTACAGGCGGAACAGTCAAGGGCAACGCCTTCGGATGCTTCTGTTGTAAAACATCTTGCTGGTGCAATCAAAGCTGCACATGGCATTGATGCACGCTGCATCGGTATTGGTGGCGGTACTGTTGGTGCATATCTTAGAAACGCAGGATTTGACTGCGTTGTATGGTCAACCATGGACGAACTTGCTCACCAGCCAAATGAATATGCCATAATTGACAACATTGTTAAAGATGCCATGACAATTGCATACATGGCAAGTGAAGTGTAAATCATAATCGAATAAACAACAAAGCCGACTGGAAGCAGTCGGCTTTGTTGTTTTAAAGCTTAATTATCCCAAAAGACCTGCTGTAACAGGACTGAGAGGATTTGCAAAGCCTATCTTTTTTACTGTGATGCCAGGCTTTGTGTGTTTTAATGATATTTTGTAATAGCCTTTTGTCATGTGAATCTTTGTACCTTGAATGAATACATCTTTTCCAAAAGTACTTCTACATTCAAATGAAGCTGCAGGCTCATCATCTATGCACAGTATACATGCAGACTGTGAAAGATTATCTTCTTTCTTCACATATACTCCCATGATATTGTATACGGAATCTTTAGAAATATTCAGATAGACATATTCTTCAGCACCGCATTCAAACATCTTGTCTACAGTGACAATCTTTGCATCCTTTGGTTCTTCTGTGATAGCGGCCTTAAAGAATACTTCTTCTTTGAGAGGTCTTAAAGGTCTTTTTGAGACAGGAGCCATCAGCAGGAATGTAAGAATATCCTTTGCACATTCCTGCAATTCTGCCCGTGTTAAAGTACCGTCTTTAAGAGACTGTTCAAGATCATCGCCAAATATATTCTTTTCCGCACCATCATTGTCTACAACCATGTAAACATCATTTCTGGCACGTACCATAGAAGACATGTTTTTAACAGATGAAGCACCGCCTTTTACACAGTCATTCATTCCTGCCCACCAGTCCGTCATTACAAGACCTGTAAAGCCCCATTCATCATGTAGAATGACATTTACCAAATCATAGTTTGAAGCAGTCCAGTGATCGTTTAGCGCATTGTATGTAGTCATTACAGAACAGGCCTTGCCTTCTTTTACAGCAATTTCAAATCCTTTGAGGTATATTTCACGCAATGCACGTTCCGATACTACCGAACTTCCTCCGCGGCGGTCTGTTTCCTGATTGTTTGTTGCAAAATGCTTTATGGTTGCATTTGAACCACCTTCTCTTAAACCTTGTATTTCTGCAACCGCCATAGTTCCTGTAAGCAGGGGGTCTTCTGAAAAGTATTCAAAGTTTCTTCCACCAAGAGGATTCCTGTGGATGTTCATTCCAGGACCAAGAAGAGCATCTATCTTATTCTGTGCCAGTTCCTTTCCTTCAAAAACGTAGAGTTCTCTTACAAGGTCAGGATTCCATGTACATGCCAAAAGAGTTCCTATTGGCATGAGTGATGCTTCTGTTCCTGTGTCCATTCGTATTCCAGAAGGACCATCTGAACATCCTGCACATGGAATGCCGTAAGAATGTAGGGCCTCGCTTACTCCTCCATAAGCAGCAGCAATACCGGGTGTTACTTTCTGACTCAACATGCCTTCTCCGCGTACCATCGTACAAAGCTCAGCGTCTGTAAGCTGTGCCACGAAAGAATCCATAAGTGAAGTATCTTTTTTGAGCATGTCAAATGTAATGCCCTTGTTTCCTGTAAATGGAATTTCAG
>CAMVEQ010000049.1:0-20947 GCA_947166545.1 uncultured Treponema sp.
ATTATCTGACAAAACCTGAGCACCAGCTGGAAGTGCGTGAGGCAGTCTATCTGGATTCCATGCTAGATTTGTTTTAGCGGAAGCGGGACCAGAAACTAAATTCAATCCCGCCAGAGTTTTTCGTCTGCCGCCTATTGTTTTGCAAAAGTGACTGCTGAGCCGTCTATCTTTTTGCTGGCATACACACCGTCATCTACAAGTTTATAGCATTGGGCAAAATCTTCTAATACACCATTCTTTACTACTATGGCACCAATACTTGCATTGATGGGATGTCCTTCCAGCTCGGGAATGACGATTTCTTTTAAGCCGTCAATAAATCGCTTTATGACCTTGTTCGCCGATTCTTCTGTATGAACATATTCTGCGTAAGCGGAAAATTCATCACCACCCAGGCGGAATACAATGTCATTATCGCGGAATGCTGATTTGAGGCAGTGAGCAACATTTATGATTACTTTGTCACCAACTCCATGACCATAGGTATCATTAAAGAACTTAAAGTGATCAACATCAAGCAGAATAAAGAGTCCGCCTTTGCCTTTCTTCATTGCTGCAGCAACGCGTTTTTCTCCGCTTACACGATTGAGAAGACCTGTCATCTGATCTGTTTCGGAAAGAGTCTTTAGATTCTTTTTTTCATCAATATCAATGAAGAGTCCGACATAGGTTGCAGGAGAGCCGTCATCGCGACGAATCAGATTGCCGGCTGCGTGATACCATCTGTAACCATTATTTTTTGTCATAAGACGGTATTCAACATCGTAAATTGTTTTACCGGAATAGTCTTTTGCGGCTTCCCAGAATGCAGTCAGAACCAGATCCTTGTCATCAGGATGAAGTAAATTTGCCCAGGACTCCAATGTGTCGGGGAAATCTTCTGTTGATGTATAACCAATCATCTGGCGGAACTGCTGTGACCAGGTGCACTTTTCTATTTCGTCTTTTTCATTAAATTCCATTGACCAGGGGGCTGAATGAATGATTGAGTGAATAATCTGCATTCCCTGTGTTTCTTTATTTAGTTTGTCGTATGCCTTCTTTGTTTCTTCTGCTATTCTTTTTTCCTGTTCAATTTTAAGAGCAGAGTTTCTTTTAAGCGTAATGACAAAAATTATGAAAAAGACAAGGACTGAGGCTATGGTTATTAAACTCCGGATGTGATTGATGACTACAATTATCCGGTTGCTTGATTTTATCTGGGAGGAAATGACATTGTCATAGACAAGACTTGAAAGAATCCAGCCTGTTTCTGCTACGGGTGCATAATACAGATGAGCATTTTCCCTTCTGTAAGGCACATGGATGCTTCCTTTTTTTCCATTCATAAAATCTTCAGAAATTTTATTGTAGCTTTTTTTGGAAGAATCGTTTTCGTAAATTACAGATAGAATGTTACGGCCGGCTTCTACACCTCCAAAAGGTGCATTTGTAAGGCTTTCTCCATTTTTGAGGTAGACATTAAAATATGTTTCCATATCATCGGCCCGGGAGGTCATGGAGCGGACCAGACGGTCTATATTAACCTGGGCAAAGCAGGTGGTAATTTTTTTACCATTGAATTCGATTCCAGAAACGGGGATGGCAATAAAAAGAAGTTTTTCTCCGCCATAATTTAAGACTGTTGTGACAAGATATTTTGAAAGTCCGTCAGCGAGGAAGGGATAACGGCTTTTTCCTGTGCTTGTAGAGTGGGCAGTGTACACAAGACAATCCTCGTCAACAAAGGAAAATTTTTCTACACCATAAAGACGGCGGATTCTTCCAAGATAATTTCTGAGGGAAGCAGTAGAACGTAAATCCTCTTTTGTAATTGAGTCTAAGGCATTGTTCATGTACTGATAATTCAGTTTTAATGTATCGGAAATAATTGAAACACGGCGGTTGATAAGTTCTTCCATATAGAAGTTGCTTAAGTTTTCTGCAACAGTATGTGTCTGACTTTTTGCACTTTCCATATTCCAGATTGTGCTTGCAACTATCAGCAGCAGGACAACAATGCCACCGATGAGAATAATTTTATTTTCCTTGATTTTCATTATGTGCCACCTAATCTATTCTGCCGTAAAGAGACCGCAAAAGCCAGTCTGCATCCTTTTGAAAGAAAAGCACGGTATTTTCTTCTGTTTTTTCAGGATAGTCTGTGCCCGGGAGCAGTCCGTCAGCAATTTTTACCGCAGTAGTAATCGTGTCAAATCCCATTGCGTAACAATCCTGAAGGGCGAGGGCATAAATAACTCCGTTGCGCAGATATTCCAGAGCCCTTTTGTCATGGTCCATGCCTGTGATGACAATCTGACCGCTTTTTCCGGCTTCTTTTACTGCCCGGCCTGCTCCGACTGAATTGCTCATGTTGCAGCAGATGATGCCATTCAAGTCCGGATATTTTTGAAGGAATTCTTTTGCAAAGTCAAAGGCTTTTTCTTCAAGGTCTTCATCGTATTGCAGGTCAACGAGTTCAATATCGGGGTATTTTGCAAAAATTTCCTTTGCACCCTGAGCGCGGTCTTCATGGCAGGGGGCTCCATGGTTACCGACAAGCATGGCGATTTTACCTTTATATTTAAGCTTTTCGCACAGACATTCTGCCAGAAGTTTGCCGTCTTCATAGTTGTGAGTGTTACCCACATAGGCAATTCTTTTGCAGCCGTTTTCTTTTCCCGAATCTGAACTGGAAAATGTCATAACTTTCTGCCCGCGGTCGATTAGTTTATTGATTACAGGCGTTACAATTGCAATATCGGCAACATCAACTCCGATTACATCATAGGTTTTCTTTGACGCAGCATTCTTAATTCGTTCTATCTGGTCATAAGCAGACATTTTTTCCGGAGCAAGATAATCATAAGTGATAAAAACATCATTATTTTCATACTGTTTTACTGCATCCTCAATGCCAAGTGCCACCGCATCCCACCATGGGTGGGCGCTTTTATATGTCAGATAAAAGTTATACGATTTCTTTTTAGGGACATAGGAATCCAGCATGGGCTTAAAATGAAATCCTTCATTTTCCACATCAAGAGTCTCTGGGACTGACTGAACATTGCTGCCGGTTTTTTGAGTTCTGGAAGAGCAGCCTGTAATCATGAATAATGAAAGCAAGAAAATACAATGTATGCGTAATTTCATCATACGTATAATTCTACGACTAAAAAGATAAAATAACAAGAAAAACTATGTTTTTTGAATCAAGAATTTCAGGTTTTTAATTCATTTCTTTTTATGAATCCGCACTGTATGAAAAAAGAAAGTCTTATGCTAAAATGCCGTATCATGGAAATAACTTATGTAATCCAGAAGTCCAGACGACGCTCAATGTGCATTCATGTGGCAGCCGATAGAAAAATCATCGTAAAAGTGCCGCTTGGAACACCGACTTTTCTGGCAGAAAAGTTCATCCGCGAAAAGAAAGACTGGATTACAAAACAGCTTAAAAAACTGGAAAAGCAGTCAGAACTGGCAGATTCCATGGGTCCGCTCACAGAAGAAGACATCAGACAGATTAAGAAAAAGGCGAAGGTGCTGATTCCGCAAAGGGTAGACTACTACGCAAAGCTGGCAGGGATTTCCTACAAGCGCATCTTTATCCGCCTGCAGAAGTCACGCTGGGGAAGCTGTTCAGCAGACGGAAACCTGAATTTCAACTGCCTTCTGGTACTGATGCCACCGGAAATTCTTGACAGCGTAGTGGTACACGAACTCTGCCACCGCCGCCACATGAACCACTCCCGCGCCTTCTACGATGAGGTGCTTAAGATTTTTCCAGACTACAAGAGATGCAATAAATGGCTCAAGCAGAACGGAGGAGCCTACTTCAGGAGAATCAGTCAGGAAGATGCCGCTGAAAAAGATGCGGGATTTTAGGGCAGAGAGGTCAAACATGAAAGTGATAGTCAGTGCCTGTCTTGCAGGGGATAACTGCAAATACAACGGAGGAAACAATTTTAACCAGAAGCTGATGGATTTTCTCATGCCACATGACATCATAAAAGTCTGTCCCGAAGTTTTGGGAGGTCTTCCGACACCGCGCCCTCCTGCAGAAATTTCAGGCAGTCAGGTGATGAACACAGAGGGAAAAAACATCACAGAAGAATTTTCTCTCGGTGCCCGGCGCGCTTTTGAAATTGTCAGAAAAGAAGATCCAGATTTGATAGTCCTCCAGAGCAGAAGTCCTTCCTGCGGAGTAAAGGAAATTTATGACGGAACATTTTCTAAGAAAAAGATTTCTGGACACGGACTTTTTGCAGCCCTTTGCATTAAGGCCGGCTACAAGGTTCTGGATATAGAGGATTTTGAATAGTCGTCATCCTCTGCTTCTTTATCAATGATTTTTTCAGCCTCCTCCTTTTGCAGAAAAAGATGCAGCGTGATATAATTCTGGCATGACGCACATAATTGCTAAAGGGCTTCTAATTCCTTTTTTGGGTACAGCACTTGGTTCGGCTCTGGTTTTCTTTATGAAAAGGGAACTGAATGCACGCATTCAGAAGATTCTTTCTGGTTTTGCGGCAGGGGTCATGGTTGCAGCTTCGGTCTGGACTCTGCTCATTCCGTCTATGGAAATGTCTGCCGATCGCGGTAAGCTTGCCTTTATTCCGGCAGCGGTGGGGTTTTGTATGCGGGCTGGGCTTCCGGTTCCGCACAAATTACCGAGGCTGGAGCCCTTACTCTTGCCCTTGGAATTGCGATTCAAAACTTTCCTGAGGGTGCAATTATTTCCATGCTCCATTCGTTTTCATGTTTCGGTTCTGTGCGATTAAGGACCTGCTGTTCTTTTCCAATAGCATTATATTCACGGATAAAATCACATTGAGCTAAATTGGAAAGAATTTCTGTAAGAGTTCCACCTTCTTTTATATGTGTTGCTTCTTTAATCTCTTCTCTAGATAATCCTTTCTTTTTTTCTGAAAGTGCTTCTACAACTTTTCTATAATTTTTTGAATCCTTAAATAGGGAACGGAAGAGGAATTCATATTCTGTTTTGAGATTTGCATTTTCCTTAAAGAACAGATTATCAATATTTTTTGTAAGAGGAAGATCTTTTCTAAGCATATCCAGATAATAAGGGATGCCACCAAGGATCATATAAAGCTCCAGAATTTGATGACGGTTCATTTCAATCTGTTTAACCTTCTTCAAAAATTCTTCGGTTTCGCCAAGATTAAATGGAGCAAGATAGATGGAACAGCTTATTCTTCCGTAGAGGCCACCTTTATCACCGACAAATTTATTAATCATCCATTTTTTGTGATTTTTCTCAATTTTTTTCTGCCTCTATTTTTTATGGGGGCTACCGCTTCGCGGCCGGGCTTTTCGCAGTTCCGCCTTTCGGCTTCATTCCTCCGTTCTGGTGATTTCGCCTGGGCTCAACCACCGCCACTGCGGAACGGCTTCGCCGCTGCTACAATCCCTAGCCCATGGGGTAATATGCATATTTTCCGCTTTACAAATCAGTTTTTTCATGTAAAATCGAAGTACAAGGCTTGTTATTTGACAGAGCAATTTCGTAAAAAGCCCAAAAAAAACGAATTGCGATTTTATAATTGCTTGTAAGATAAGGAACGTCATCAAAATGAAAGCCCTGCTTTAAGGGATTATCTAATCCATCTGGTATGGCGGGGCAAGTCCGCTTTTTTTCTTAATAGATGATTTTTTTATAAAGATATGATAGAATTATGTGGTATGGAGGAAACTATGTCATACGAAACGATGGTAGAACAGATAAAAGCAGTTCCTCAAGAATGTCTTGAAGAAATTGAGAACTACATTCAATTTGTTTTGTACAGATATACTCTTACTGCTAAGAATAATAAAAATAAAAATTTATCAAAATTTTTTGGTTCTGTGAATTTCCAGAAAGACGGTCTTGCCATTCAAAAGGAAATGAGAAATGAATGGAATTAATTTTGTTGCCGATACAAATGCTTTAATTTATTTACTCAATGGCAATACATGTATGACCCCCTATTTGGATAAGAATTTGTCGTATTCTGTTATTTCAGAAATGGAACTTTTATCTTATTCAGGAATAACGGAATCTGAAGAGAATAGTATAAAATCTCTTCTGAAAGAATGTGAAGAAGTAGCTCTGTCTGCCGAGATAAAAGAAAAAACTATAGAAATCCGTAAAAAATATAAAACAAAATTACCAGATGCAATTGTCGCAGCTTCTGCAATCGTAAGCGGATTACCACTAATTACAGCTGATAAAGGTTTTAATCAAATCGTAGAATTGAATTTAGAAATGATTGTTCCTGTTATGTAGAAAAAAGCCTAAATCTGAATGAAAGCCCTGCTTTAAGGGATTATCTAATCCATCTGAGTTTATTGCTCAGGTGGATTTTTTTTGTCTTTTTGTCAATTTTTGAAGATGCTGCGCGCAGGAACATATCTATAGTAGAAAGCTCAACCAGATGGCCAAAATCAAGGCCGATGTATTTTCCGCAAAAAATGAAAAAAATAAAGATCATGACATTTCTTGTCATGCCTGTAAGGTTATAATCAAAGCATAAGAATCAAAGGATTCTGAGGAGGATGTATGATAAAGAGACTTTTTTGCACTTGTATAGCTGCTACTGCTCTGGTAGTAACAGGAAAGATGATTTCAGATTATGCAGAAGCCTGGTTTGAAAAATGTAAAAGAAAAACTTAAGAAAACAGGTAAAGATTTTATATCAGATTTTAAAGAAGTTGTTGAAGCTGCCAAAAGTGCATTCACAGGAGAAGAGTCAGCACAAACTTCTTCAACAACAGTAAATTGCTAATTATGAATAGTTTCGAAGACAATGTCGTTGATTACCTCCCAGCTTCGGCATTGTCTTTTTTACTATTTTTCCAAAACTTTCTTTTTTTGTGGTATAATATATAGAAAGAGTAAAGTATGAGCCCTAAAACAACTAAATCAGCTTCTTCAAAGCAAATCAAATTAAATTCCTGGCGAATATTGGAAATAGATAGTTATCTTCAAACAGGAAAGACTTACACTGCTGCTCAACTTGCAAAACTTATTAGTGAGCATGGTAATAACGAAAAAACAAGTTACAGTCCACGAACAATTCAGCGTGATTTGGAATATATGCGAGATACTTTATTTGCTCCAATTGAAAGTGACTATAGAGGATATCGTTATACCGAACCAAACTTTTTTATAAAAAGCATTCCTCTTACAGAAGGGGAGGCCTTTTCTGTTGCAGTATTAAATCCATTATTGGAACAGTACCGCAATACTCCTTTGGAAACTCAGCTCCGTTCAGTATTCAAGAAAATTACTGAATGTCTCCCTGAACGAATTAGTGTAGATACCTCATTCTTAAATCCAAGAATTACTTTTATTCCTGACAAAACGGAAAATATAGATCCGTCTTTTTTTCAAACGATTTTCAATTCACTCAAAAATCAATGTTCAATTACTTTCGAATATCGTCCACTTCAGAAAACTACTTTTATGGAGCGAACTATAGACCCGTATCACATTGTTTGCCAGAGAGGAAACTGGTATGTAATGGGTAAATGTCATGATCGTAACGAAGTCCGAATTTTCTCATTCTCCAGAATGAAGAACATTAAGATTCTGAAGCAAAAGTTTGGAATTCCAAAAGACTTTAAACCATCAGATTATTTCGATACAGAAATGGGGGTTTGGCTTTCAGATAAAACACCTCTTACTATAGAACTTCTTGTAGATAAAGAAATCGGTACTTATGCCCTTAACCGTATTTGGCATTCAGAGCAGGTCGTAGAAGAGCAGGAAGACGGCAGTGTTTATGTAAGGTTTGAGACCACACAAAAGAAAGAGGTAGTTCGTTGGGTACTCGGACAGGGACATACTGTAAAAGTTCTTGCTCCTCAGGAACTAATTGATGAGGTAAAAGCTGAACTTGAAACAACTAAAAAATTGTATGAAAAATGAAAGCATTCGTTCTTTTTCAGATATGAATGTTTTACAGAATGGTATGGGTAGACTATGGACAAATGACCATAAAACCGTTTATACGATAATGTTGTAAGAAGTTGAATACTTTACAGATTATATTTCTAATAAATGTTATTATAGGCTTGTGAACACTGTAACAACGAAAAAGGCACTTAAAACGTTTTTTCCTATTTATTATCTTTTTTGCTTTGTACTCACTTTTGATTATGGCAACAAAGTTTATTCTGTTTCGAATGTAAAAAAATAAAAAAACTTTTTAGGTCGCGACATTTCTTGTCATACCCTCCGTGTTATCATTTTTATAGAAAATCACAGGAGGACTGTATGAAAACAATCTTTTTGAACCAGGCAATAATCAGTTACGTTGAATTCATGCGCAGGGTTATTGATATGAAAAAGAATCCAGATGAGAAATCTGAGATGCAGTATCAGGATTTTGTTAGTCGTTATCGTCAAATGAAGCATGATAAAGATATTAGGAGCTCTGTGTCTGATGTTCGATTTAGCTGTCTCATGGATACGGATTTAATTAAAATTTATTACGTCGATATGCCACAACTATGGGCTTTTCTTCATTTAGTAATAGAAAGGATTTTGGAAAAAGAAATATCGCTTTCTTTCTGGTTATATAAAACTGATGATTTTATGCGAATAAAAGATGTCTTTAAACATATGTGGTTTATAAAAAAATCACACCACGGTTTTTCATATATTTATCTTGAGGATGAAAAGAATAAAGTTGATATTGAGCTAAAGCTTTATCATACAAGATTAGGCTTTGAAAGATGTCAGGAAAACATAGAACATGCTGAAAAAGTATGGAAAGCCGCCAAATATAATATGAAAGAAATGTCTAAAATGAGGGCGTAGGAGGTTTCATATGGGTTTTGTTAAAGGAATGATTACAGGTGTTTTAGCTGTTGCCGGTGTTTTTGTTGGAGCAGCTGTCGTAAGTTTTATTAAAGATGAAAAAAAAGAAAACGCCGAAATGAAAAAGGCCGCTGAGGAAGATGATAAAGCTTTTGAAGGAGGTATGAGGCAATTCGACAAACATGTTGGCCGTAAGCTGGATAAAATGGCCGCTTCAGCATAGCTATACATAAATCGTGTTTGGCGGATATTTTTCCTGCAAATGCCGTTGAAAATTCAAGAATTCATGGTATAATTTAAATTTACTTGGAGATAGATAAAAATGGCTAATCAGAATGAAAATGAAATAGATGGGTTTGATTTTGCAGATCTGAATGAACAGGAACTGAATAATATTGAAGAAGATCTGAATAATAAACTTGCTCACGAATTGCAAGATTTGGAAAATATTGATACGGGATTAAAATCTATCCAAAATCCAGATGCTTTAGGAAAGGTTATTTTAGATGAAGTTTGGACTCAGTTTGGAAATCAGATTGGATTAGAGATAACTAGCGAAACATTAATTCAACAGTATGATAGAGAACATCCAGAGGAAACCAAACCTTACGGCGAGGAAGCTGGCTATGCTGTTATGAAAGATCCTCGTTATAAAGCAGCCAATAAAGCAATGAAGGATAAACAGCAATCTGGAAAATTGAAAGATGAATATACTGGAAAAGATATAAAACAAAATGATAAGGCCAATCTTGATCACACTGTTTCTCGTAAAGAAATCTATGAAAATCAGAGGAGAAAACAGGCAAAGAAAAGTACTGCTGATTTAGCAAACATGGATGAAAATCTTAATGCAACAAATGAATCCCTTAATAAGAGTAAAGGTGCTAAGAGTGTTGATGAAATGAGAAAAACACGTCAGCAGCGTGAAAAAGCTCAGATAGAGCAGAATGAAAGAAAGAAGAAAAAAATTGATGAATCAAACATGTCTGATGCAGAAAAGAAAGCTGCAAAGGCAAAACTTGATAAAAGATTGAAGGATAAATTAGCAGCCGATGATAAGCTGATGAAAAAGAAAGATAAGGCTGCAAGAAAAGCAATTAATAAAGAAATATTAAAAGGTGCTGCTAAAGAAACAGGGAAAAAAGCAGGAAAAGATGCATTAAAGACTATGATGGTCCAAGCTTTATTTGCCCTATTAAAAGATATAATGAATGGCTTTATTCGATTCCTAAAGGCAAGTTCCAAAACGTTCAAAACATTCTTGGAAGAAATGAAAAAATCAATTCATAATTTCTTTAATAAAATTATGTCTTTCTTTAAAACCGGCGTTACTACTTTCGTAGGAACAATCGTTACCGAAATTTTTGGACCAATTGTAAGTTTATTCAAAAAACTTGCTAGTTTAATAAAGCAAGGAGTGCGTTCTGTTACTGATGCTATTCTCTATTTAAAAAATAAAGATAATGCGACTAAACCTTTTAGTATAAAATGTGCTGAAGTAGGTAAAATTGTTGTTGCTGGCTTAGTTGCGGCAGGGGCATTGTTTGGAGGTGAGTTAATCGAGAAAGGCCTTATCGCATTAGTTCCTGCATTTGGAACAATAAAAATACCTTTACTTGGCTCTCTGGCTAATATAATTGGAATATTTCTTGCAAGTGTCATAAGTGGAGTTGTTGGTGCAATTATTATTAATTTAATTGATAAAGTAATTGCTGGTTATCAGAAACAAGAATTAATGGGTGAAAAAATAAATGTCCTAAATAAGGTTATTGAGACACAAGATCATATTGTTAGTATCAAAGAGATAAAACTGGATAATAAGATTAAAGATACAGCTCAATCAATTCGGGATAGACACTCAGAGGCTGCTAATATTATGAATGAGTCAACCGAAAACATTATTAATAAAAGTGTTGATCTGTCAGACTCAAAAAAAATACTTGATGAAATGGATGAACGATTAAAAAAAATGGATGATGATTTAGAATCATTAAAATAGGAAGTGTTAAAAAGTATGAATGAGATACAGCCGCACAAATTTGAAGAAGCTAAGAATAAAATTAAGGAGTTTGTAAACCAAACTAATTCTGATAAAACCTTAAGCAAAGTTGAAGAAAAAAAATGGATTTTCGATCACAAGGTTACTGGAGAGGAGTTTAATAACCTTGTTGTTCAAATACAAAATGGTTTGGTTGATCTTCAAAAAACTGACATTAAAGTTTTTCACCAAATTGAGGCTGTATATGATGCTTTTGAGGCTTTAGATAAAGACTATATTGCAGCTATTCTTGTAAATGTGAAAAATGCAGAAGAAGCTAGTAAACAGGCACAGGAAGCAAATGCGACCTTAAAGACGGTAATAGATAAGCAAGAAAAGATCCTGAAAAAACAAGAAGAAGTTATTGGTGTTCTTAAATCTCATAAAGAAAAACTTGATAAATTACAGCATCTTGAGAATATTGATGACTTATGGAACTCGGTAGAAGCTCATGATAAAACATTGAATGAAAATAACGAACAAACAAAATACCTTAAGAATGATTTAGAAGAGAATAAGAAAGAAATTGATAATAAAATTTCAACTTTGACAGAAGGTGTATCATCAGTAGAAAAAAGGACAGAGTTGTTACTTAAAAAAACAAAGAGGAATTTTATTGTAATAATTTCGATTTTAAGTACATTTTGTGCTTTATCTCTTGTTACGTTCTTACTTTCAATATTAAAGGTTATATAAATGAAAGAAGATTATGAAGAAAAGTTCCTAGTATTCTCATCTAATGTTGATGCGCTTACTAATTCTAGGTGTTGCTTAGCAGAATTGGCAAAGAGATTAGTAGAAACTAAAGATTCCAAACTTTTTGGGGAATTCCTTGCAAGAATTCATTCTATAGATACTAGCACTAAGCGTATAGATATTTCTGTAACAGAATTATATAGGACTTTTCTTCTCTATCTAGGATATGATTATCTGCATAGTTCAATTGAGACTTCTGATTTAGTTGTAGAAGATAATCGTTCACTTGAAGAATTATTAGAAGAATTAAATACTTTGGTTGGTTTAAAAAAAGTAAAAGAGCAGGTAAATGACCTCATCTCATATCAAAAAATCCAAAGTATACGAAAACAAAATAATCTTATTACTGCAAAAAAAACATTGCATTTGGCATTTCTTGGAAATCCTGGAACCGGCAAAACTACTGTTGCTAGAATAATAGGACATATTTATAAACAACTAGGATTACTGTCAAAAGGACATTTTATAGAAGTATCTAGAACAGATTTAATAGCTGGATATCAAGGTCAAACTGCTTTGAAAGTAAAAGGTGTTGTCGAAAAGGCAAAAGGCGGGGTGCTTTTTATTGATGAGGCTTATAGTATCACGGAAAATGACCATACTGATTCATATGGAAAAGAATGTCTTACGGAATTAACAAAAGCTCTTGAAGATTATCGTGATGATCTTGTCGTTATAGTTGCAGGTTATAAAGCTCCAATGGAGAAGTTTTTCTCGTCTAATCCGGGATTAAAATCTCGGTTTAATACATTTATCAACTTTGATGACTATTCTGGAGAAGAACTATTAGAGATTGTTCAATCTGAATGTAATGAAAATGATTACCTTCTTGAAGCAGACCTTAAGAACATTCTTTTGGATTTTTTCAAAGAAAAAGTCTCGAATAAAGAAGAGAATTTTGCCAATGGTCGCTTGGCTCGGAATGTTTTTGATGATTTAGTTTTATCACAGAGTAAACGATTAGCAAAAAATGATGATATTTCCATAAATGATTTAAAGCATCTTTGCTTGTGCGATTTTAACTTTAAAGAAAAATACAAATAGAATCTGTTGTGTCCCCAACATATTGTGAAATTGCGGCCTTTAAGGGAAAAGTCTTTTCCCACGACACTTCTTGTCATACCTTCGGTGGTATACTCTGACTAATGGGGGAATATTATGGGCTTAGATTATTCAATTCCGAATCCGAACAAAAAACTGACAGAGGATCTTGTTCTACAATTTGCTGAAAGGGCTACAAAAGGGGCAGATGAAAATCCGTCTTCAGAAGCAGAAAACACTCTCACTGTTCTTCGTGACAACGGCGACACCTACACGGTTCTTGTCACAGTTAAAGACGAAAAAACAGGTGAAGTCACCCAGAGGGAAGAAACTATTTCTCGTGAAGCATTTGAGGCTGCTATAAAAAACGGATATTTGAAAAAACAATAGGGGTGTCCATGTTTGAAAGGATTAAATTATTTTTTCAGATGGAAAAATTCTTGGATGATAGTTTCTTCTACTCCGGTCCTCTTAAAAAAGCATACACAGCTTTTAAGCCATGCAGGTATTTTCGAAAATTGGGTGACAGTGTGGCTGAGTCATTCAAAATGCGTGTCGGTTTTAAAGATATCCATATTATAAAACTTGACATGATGAAATTAAATGAAATAATCAACAAAGAAACGAACAGATTTCTTGGTCAAAATAGGATGCTTCTTTCTTTCGGATTACCAGGCTCTATGATCAGCACATTTGATTATAAATTACTCCTAGCGTCAATGTTTAGCTGGGATATACATGGGAGACCGATGCCTGTAAGCAGGGGGATAGGAAAGGTATACGAAGTGTTTATTGACAGTAGATTCTGGGAAAATCTCAATGACCGAAATAAAAGTTTTTTCCTTCTCCATGAAATCGGTCATATCGTGCTTGGACACCTGGATGATCCGTATTGTCCAATTAATGGAAACAATATGATAGTATCTGAGTTCGAAAGGCAGGCGAATGTATACGCACAAGGTATATGCGGGAAAAAAGCTGACCTGAAAAACGCAAAATATGCCATTATTGAAGGAAACGAGATTTTGAAATACATTTGTGAAAAAGAAGTTACAAAGATAGAAGATTTAACACTTAATTTGTTGAATAATTATTAGTCTTTGAGAAAAATAAAAATATCAGTAACGAAAAGGGGAATAAAAATGAGTATTTTATCGGCAGTACAGGAAGTTGCGGAGAAATCTTCTGATACGATTCCAGAAGTAAAGCAATTTGTTAAGCAATTACAGGCGGTTTCTTCTGAAGTTTCAGACACAATTCCAGAAGTCAAAGAGACTATCGCAGAAGTAAAATCGCTCACCGTCAGCATCCGAAAACTTCTGCCAGTTGCAGTAATTTGTCTTGTTGTGGCGGCTATTTCGGCATTGGGAACAATGGCAGGCGTTGTGATTCTGCTATTGAAGTGAGAACAGGAGGTGCTAAATGACAGAAAAAACTTTGATTATTTATAATTGCTCAGATATTGAAACAATAGAGAAGACTAACGGAAAAAAGAAATCCTCATATAAAGAAAAAGTCTATTCTCTAAGAATAAGTGGAGACATAGAAAATCGTAAAATTGACTATGCACGGTGCAAGAGAGAATGGAAATGGTTACAGTTCGACTGGGTTTACGAAACACCAACTGAAACGATGCTTTCTGATGCTCTGACTAAATTAATTAACGATTACGGCTCACAAGGATTTTTTGCGTCTCCGAATAAAGTTCTACTTTTTCTTTCAGGGAAAACCGACAAATTACTCCTAATGTCATACACCGGGGAGTCACCGGAAAAAGAACTTATAAAACAAAAAGATATTGAACTCCAAGATTTAGGATTTGAAAACCAAAGATTACATTCAGAACTAGAGCGGGAAAACGAAAAGAATTTACAATATAAATCGAAAATAGACGCTCTTGAAGCTGAAATACGGGAATTAACTCTCAAATTGGAAGATCAGAAAAAAATGAATTAAGGTCTAAGTGTTTACCATCCTCACTTGAGAAATTTAGATAACAAATCTTCCCCACGACACTTCTTGTCATACCTCCCGTGCTATACTCTGACTAATGGAGGAATATTATGGTCTTAGATTATTCAATTTCCAATCCGAACAAAAAACTGACAGAGAACCTTGTCCGTCAGTTTGCTGAAAGGGCAGTAAAAGGGGCAGATGAAAACCCATCTTCAGAGGCAGAAAATTCCCTTACCGTTCTCCGTGACAATGGTGACACCTACACAGTTCTTGTCACAGTCAAAGATGAAAAAACAGGCGAAGTCACCCAGAGGGAAGAAACTATTTCTCGACAAGCATTTGAGGCTGCTGTAAAAAAGGGATATTTGAAAAAACAATAGGGGTGCTTATGTTTGAAAGATTAAAAGCATTTTTCCAGCTGCAAAAACTCTGGGATGAAAGTTCTTTTTACTCTGGTCCACTTAAAAAAGCATACACCGCTTTTAAGCCTTGCAGGTATTTTCGAAAACTGGGGGATAGTGGGGCAGAGTCATTCAGAATGCGTGTCGCTTTTAGAGATGTTCAGGTTATAAAATTCGACATGATGAAGCTCTATGGAATAAACACAAAAGAAGTAAACAGATTGTTTGGACAGGACAATCAGGGGCTCATTTCCTTAGCATTATCCGGTTCTATGGCCAGTACATGTGCTTATAAATTAGTTTTGTCAAAAATGATTGGTTGGGATGTAAACGGAAGACTTACACAAGTATGCAGGGGAATAGGAAAGACTTTCTATGTTTTCATTGACAGCAAGGTTTGGGAAAATCTTAACGACCGGAATAAGAGTTTTTCCCTTCTCCATGAAATCGGTCACATTGTACTTGGACACCTGGATGAACAGTATTGTATGGCTGGCCAAGACAGTGTGCTCATTAACCCGGAATATGAAAGGCAGGCAAATGTGTATGCACGGGAAACAAGCGGGAAAAAAGCCGACACGAAAAATGCGGAATATGCGCTTCTTGAAGCTAACGATTTTTTGAAATTCATCTGTGAGAAAAATGAGATTAATATAGAAGATTTAGACTTTAACTTGTATAGGGTAGGGTAGTAGGCGATGCGGGCGGCGTTTGAGCCCGCAGAAGGGGGTGTGACGCAACGAAGTGCGGCACAGGGGGAAGGCTTTCCCCCTTTAGAACGATAAAAAAACTTTGGACCTAAGTCATCATTAGGAAATGCAATCCGTTCACGAAGAAAAGAACTTAAATACACTCAAGGCTATATTTCCGAAATCACAGGATTAAGCGTAAGCTTTTTATCAGATCTTGAAAATGGAAAACCAACTGCCGAAATCGGAAAAACTATTGAAGTAATCAATCTTCTTGGGCTTGATATTTTAGTGGAGGCTAGGGGAGATGAGTAAGAGGAGATTTTGAGCTTGAGGCTAAATCAGTTGGACTAGGAACTAAACCTGCCATGAAGATTTTTGATGAAGTTCAAAATGGGTTGCTTGAAGCATTAAAGAAAAGTGCAGGGGAATTGGAAGAAAAAGGTTTTGCCCAGGCTGATGAAATTGCAGATAAGATTGAAAAAGGATTTAAATGCAGAAAAATATGAATAAATACCGAAAACTTTGGGAATACATAAAATGGAACCAATCTTTCAAATACTAAATGACCTGAACATTCCATACGAACTTCAGGAACACAAAGCAATTTTCTCAGAAGAAGACTCAAAAGATGTTGTAATTACTCTTGAAGGAACTGATGTAAAAAATCTCTTCGTAAAAGACAAGAACAACAACTATGGTTTGGTGAGTCTGGATTTGCACAAAAGAGCAGACCTGAAGAAAATTGCTGCAGCATTTGGATATGGCAGACTCAGTTTCTGTAATCCTGATGAGCTGATTAAATATCTAAATATCACACCAGGTTCAGTAACGCCACTTTGCATAATGTTTGATACTCAGCGTTCGGTTAAGGTTTTGTTTGATGAAAACTTTGAAGGCAAAAAGGTGATTATTCATCCGTTAAGAAATACAGCATCTGTCAGTATTACTTTTGATGATTTGAAACGGTTCGTTGAACATTACGGACATAATTACCAACTGGCAGATGTTTATAAGGAAGAATATAGTCCGTTTTAGCGTACAGGTAGACAGAATCTCTATTACAAGCAGTATTGTGTATACCTTGTATATAGCGCTCTATTATTTTATATACTTTTTAGAACGCTATATATATATTTTATTATATCAGATTTTCATAGAATTGTATAGCGTTTTTGATGTCATTTTCATTAGGATGATTCTTATTTTTACCGCCAATTAGCTTAAATGGTCCCCAGGTATCATACCCAGGACATGTAAAAGAGCCTGCAAAGGCAGCATCTTTTGCCTTAATCAGTTCTTCTGCAGTTTTCAAATATGATGAAGAATCTTGTCCACATGTATAGATTACAAAGACCTTTTTATGAGCTGGAAGATTGCTTTTAATAAAACTAATCAAACTTTTATGTAGTTTTCCATAAAAGATACCAGACGCAAATCCAACAAGATCATATGAAGCAAGGTCTTTCAGAATTGTTTTTGTGGCGTCTATCAGCTCGACTTCAGGATGCTTTTCGGCTATGGCTTTTACCACTTTTTCCGTGTTTTTATGGTGTACGCTTGCATATACTATCGCTGTTTTCATCGGAAAACCTCCCTTTTATGCTACATATAGTATAGAATTGTAGACATTTTCGCAATAGTTCTAACTTTAATTGCACTATTCTTTCGATTCTGTCTACCATGTAAGCTTTACAAGCGCCGGTGCTCCCTGGTGTTATTAAGTAATCTTTTAATTACCTAATTTCTAAAACACTATACAAAGAATGAAGTGTGTGCTCAAGGCAGCGTTTTTAATCAAAAAGTCATATTTTACGTGGAGAGGTTTGCCATTTTTCGGCAAAAAAGTCATATTTTACGTGGGAGCACTTTGGGTCTTACGGCAAAAGGAATATTTTACGTGGAAAAACCTGATTAAAAGTCGTCAGCATTTTACATTAAAAACGCCAGCCGTCTGAGTAAAAGTCATTGTTTGTAAGGAATACTTTAATTTGAAATCAAACTTTGTGGAGTATGTAATGCACGCTTCCGATGATTTCCAGCTCGTCTGAGCTACTTTTAACATAGATTGATTCATAAGCCGGGTTATCCGGGATGATTTTGACTCCTCCTGAAACCTGCTGGAGACGCTTTACGGAACCTTTTCCTTCAAAAATGATGGCGTAAAGACCATCTTCCTGAAATCCAAAGTCATCATAAATGACAGAATCGCCGTTAAAAAGCGTTTCTTCCATGGAATCCCCGTGAATTCTACCGGCAGCAAGATGTCCATGAAAGTCTTTTGACTTCAAATCTTCCGGAATCTGGATGCAGCCGATAATAGCGTCAGGTTCACTCCCCTTCTGTCCGCTTTTACGAGAGAAAAAGCCTTCAAAAAGCGGAATTGTTTCCGCCCCTGTTGCAGAGAGCATGACAGTTTGCGCAGGTTTTTGGGACTCTAAACCAAAAAATTCTTCAATTGTTGTGCCTAAAACTGCCATCAGCTTTAAGGTGTCTTCTACATCAGGAATACGCTCCTTGTAGATGCGGTTTTTCATAATCTGCACAGATACCCCTGCCTGCTGGCAGAGCCATACAAAGGTTTTTCCTCGGTCAGAAAGGGTCTTTTTTATCTTGTCCCAGAATAATTTGGCTGTCATAAAGTAATTATATAATTACTTACCGAATATGGCAATATCACGCTTGTCCCGATTAGCGTCAGGAATTTGGGAATTATGTTTATACATTTGTATAAACATTGTATAAAAACTTTTAAAGATTTTGTGGCTTTCTGCCGATAATTGGCGGCTGATAAACTGTAGCCGGGGCTTGTCGATTCAAGCCAGAAATATCAAGCCCCGAATCAGATTATTTTCCTAGAAATTCCCGCCATTCCAGCCCCAGTTGGTCGTTCCCCAGTAGGAAATGTAGACCGCATTGCCCGGAATTCCCAGTTCAGTTTGCAGAATCTCGCATAACCGGGCAGTCATCTTTTCGCTGGCACTGGCATCAACGCTTCCCAGAACCTTTACTTCAACATAAGCCCCTTTTTCAAGCTTTTTTCCGCCAAAGTAGAGATCCTGTTTATCGATCAGATTAATCATCAGATATGACTCCGGTTTTCCCAGAACACTGATAGCCTTTCCAAATTCGGCTTTTAAAACATCTCTTTTTTCTGCAGGCAACTCCATCGTCACCTTAGCTTCAATCATCGGCATGTGATTCCTCCTGAATTTTTACAAAAATCTCCGTTATTATAGCATAAATTCGTAATTTTTTGATTTTATCGTTTCCAATTTTTAATATCCTTTATTATTCTATTTTAGCAAAAGACTTTCACTTATGCGGAAAGTTTCATATTCTTCCTGCTTGATGGGAAAATCCCAGGCACCTGCAAAATGTGTGACATTTCCACCAAATCCGGTTTCGTATTTGTTTCCCATGATAAGGTCTCCTCAGGAGCAAATTCTTAGATGATATTACAATATTTGATTTTCAAAATATGAGAATATTTGAACTCCCCTACTCTTCCAATTTCCTGTTCAATTCTTCAAGCTGCTTAGCGATACTTTCCAAAGTTACTTCTGACTTATTTGATTCTTCATCAATTTCTTTTCGACTGTCATTTACGGCATCTACGATTACACCGACGATAACGTTCATAATGATTGATGCTTCTTGGAATAGCCATCAGCCTTGCCATCGAGTATGTGGTGAAAGACCTGCCTTATGCGATAAAAGTTTCAGCCTGCGTGACGGCCTTTGCCTTCAGCGTATTCGTGGGCATTTTCTTTGGATTAAGCCCTGCAATTAAGGCAAGCAAACTTGACCCTGTGGAAGCTTTGCAATAATTCATAATGCATAATTCGTAATGAAGAATTACGAATTATGCATCGAGTTTTTTATATTCCTTTTGGGCGGTAATTGTCTGCCCCAAAGAAAATCTCATGGAAGAATCGGCGAGTATTTTCTGCACCTAGCGTCTTCTTGAACATGTCGGTGGAAACGCCACCTTGATCGATGAGGTTGTCGGCATATTCCTTGTTCTTTTTCCACTTTTGAACCAAAGCGTCGCCAGAAAGTGCAGGTGTTTTCTGCTCCAGTTTAACAAATTCCTCAAGGAAGTCGAGGAATTTCTGGATAGACAAATCATCCTGGTCGGTTGTCGGCACTTTTGAGTAGCAGACAGGACGAATGTCGTCGTACCAGCAAGGACGTGTCTGGAAATCCTTGAAATCTGCGAGGCTGTCCTTAAAGTTCTTGAATGTTTCTATGCCGCTGTCGTAAATTGCATCGTGCTCTACGGACAGATCGTAGATTTCCAGCAAGAAGAACCTGTTTTCTCCTGAATATACATAATCTGAAGAAAAAAGCGGAAGGTTCTTTGAGTAGGGCATGATTACGAAGGAACTAAGATTGTTCACATCCGATTCCTTGCAGGTCATGGTCAAAAGGTTTCCCACTCCCTTGATGTCGAAGCGGCGAGTTCTGTGCTCCCTTCCTGCAATGCGCGGATTTGCGATGACAGGATCACTGGGGCATTCTTTCAGCGTGTAATATTTACGTAGGAGTTCCAGTCCGTCAGCGATACGTTTGTCGATTAGTGCATGATTTTTTTCTCTGATTTCCATTTAAAATTTCCCCGTTGCTTTTAGGTTTCTTATAGTTGCCAATTTTTCGTAGAGGGCAGGATTGTCGGATTTGATTTCATCGTCGTGTTTCAACACTGCCGTCCAGAAATTCTTTGGAACTTCATACTGATTGAAATGGCCGGAATGTTTTTCATGTTCAATCATGGCGAAAAGATAGTCAATTTCGTTGTCTGCGAGCGTTCGCTTGATGTTGAGTGAGCCGTAGATTTTCAGCTGCTCCATCGCTTCCGGGCAGTTGAACTCGAATGCACTGTTCCACCATTTTGTGTACTCCTCAAAGCCTGGTTTTCCGTCCAGTTCCTTTGCGATTGCGTTTCCTGCGTTAAAACCACACATGAGCGCACCTTGATTGATGGTCTCGATATGTGCCGCACTGTCGCCGATGGCAAGTACATTTCCCTTGAACGGAGTCTTTAGGGAAAGGTAGTTTCTACATGCGCAGGCCATTTTTTTAACGATTTTTGCCTCCCTTAAATTTTCTGAGAGCGGGCTGTCTTTAATCAGTTTTTCAAACAGTGGGCCTGGCCGCTGCGGGCCAAATCCCATGATAGTGAATTCGAGTGCGTCATCGCTTTCGGTGCTTTCTCCGACCATGACTTCAAAGAAGGGATGGTAGGCATTTCCGTAAT
>CAMVEQ010000050.1:0-20718 GCA_947166545.1 uncultured Treponema sp.
AGCTCCCGAGCGGAATCGGACCGCTGACCTCATCGTTACCAACGATGTGCTCTACCGACTGAGCTACAAGAGCATTGAAACTGAATATGTGTTTTGGTACTATAACTGAATAATTTCATATTGTCAATAAGCACCTTTGGAAATTCATTGCAAATTCTACTAAATTCTGAAAATTTAGCGAATTTAATCCGTAGGATCCTGACGCTTGCCCTGAGTCAGCGTAGAATTTGGAGGAACAGAGCGTGTAATCCAAGTATTACCGCCTATTACCGAGTCATGACCAATAACAGTCTGACCGCCAAGAATGGTAGAATTTGCGTAAATCGTAACATTATCTTCTATAGTAGGGTGTCTTTTTTTGTTCATCAATTCCTTTTTTACGCTCAATGCACCCAATGTCACACCCTGATAGATTTTTACGTTATTACCAATAACAGTCGTTTCGCCAATTACAACACCTGTACCATGATCAATGAAAAAGCTTTCACCAATTTCTGCACCCGGGTTAATATCAATTCCAGTACGGCTGTGTGCGTATTCCGTCATGATGCGAGGGATAACAGGAACACCGCTTTTTATAAGAAAATGAGCAACACGATAAACTACTATAGCTTCAAGTCCAGGGTACGAAACAATAACTTCTTTTGTAGATTTCGCAGCAGGATCCCCATCATAGGCTGCCTGCACATCCTTTCCAATAATACGCCGAAGTTCAGGAATTTCCTCAATAAGAGCAAGACTTGTCTGCTCTGCAAGCTTAAAACAGTGAGACTGTTCAACTTCTGCATTGTGAACGGTATACAGAAGAGCCTTTTTTATCTCACGGGTAAGCATGGCAACAATTCTGTTGACACGCTGGCCTGTTACATAGCGCAATGTCTGACGGTCAATATCGTCTGCAGTACGGAACCCTGGGAAAATCAGAAAGTGAATATCATGAAGAATGTCTATTACATTTTGACGGTTAGGAAAATGCTGAGCTTCTTCAAGGTTGATTCCCCCATACTTATCATAGGAGGAAAGAATATTATCTATTGCTGTATCTATTTTCATTACCGTATTAACATACCAAAAAAGTAGAAATATATCAATTACAAGTTTCTGTATAAAGTTGCAGATTAGATTGGCATCACTACTGATCCTGCAAGATTTTTTCTGCAAACCCTTTGAATGATGAACTAAAAGCAGAAACAATATTATTTATTGGATTTTTTCTGTCCAGACCGCAGACTGTAGCATGGAAGATTCCGTTTTCATCAAAAAAGGCATTGTCAACAGACGGAGTTCGCTCTGGATTTTGGAATAATATTTCTGCCACAACTTTTTCTTGCATCCATATATATTCAATTATGTATTATAAAATATCAGTCTTGGACTATTATGTCATACATTATATTTGCTGAAGACAGTTTTTATTCTATTGAAAGCATCTTTTATTTCTTTCTTTAAGTTTTCAGGACTTCGAGCATGCTCAATAAATCCGCTATGATCAATATCGTTTCTAAAACTATTAAAACTCTCTATTATGGCTTTTACATCTTTTGCAAGTGGTGTTTTCATAATAAACTCGACAGTCTCCCTGTATTCAGATTCCTTATCAGTATAAGAGAAATTTTCCGAAGAACGTGAAAAATAAGCTAATCTTTTCCCAAGAACAAGTCGTAGTTTTGATTTCTTAAAGTCAAATCCATTTTTCTCTAAAAGATATGTAATAACACCCTCTTTTAGCATAGAAATTGCTTCTGCTGGCATATCATGGTTTATATACCATTGCACGGCTGGTATAAAATTCAAAGCAGAATTTTCATTAAATTCTTTAATCTTGTTCTCAATGGATACCAAAAGTGGAAGCAGAATGGGATTTAGTTTTATACCATCAGAATACTTATACATATCGATTTTTTCTATACAATTCGAAAACATCTTTCCTTCTAAAATACGCTGTCCACGAGAATAGTTCATGTTATCAGATATTTTCAGTATAGAGTCAGACAGTTTTCCTGTAGCTCCAAATTCTAAATCTTGATTCTTTATCCGTTGATACAACTTATCAGCTATACCATAATTCGTAAATACATCAGCAGCGGAAGCCCATTGCAACACTTGATAAGAATCCGTCATATTAAATACAGGAGCAATATTTTCCTCCTGTTTTCTAGCCTCCCATGCACCATAGAAAATTCCCTTAACCGTGATATGCTTAAGATATTGTGCATAATTCAAAATAGAAAAAAACAACATAGGGAGATATCTAAAGCTATGAGTCAAATCAAATATAACAGAATCATTCCGTTCAATTTCGTCATATAATGTTTTAAACAAATTCCAAATGTCAGCTTCGGTCTTACTGTCCTCAATACTTACAGATATGACGTGGCAAGATAAATTCATTTTCGTAATCTGTGCAAAAAGTTCATTCCAATGTTTTTCTTTAGCTTCTTTAGTTACAAAGATACAAATAGAATCTTTTTCTGTAAAATCCTTACATAAAAACTTGATAAGAGCTTCCTGAATAAAAATCACCTCATTACTAATCTTATCTTCAGCTAATTTATATTTGCAAAGTTGGTAATTTCCAGTTCCCAAGAATGAAAAGAATTTTTGTGCCATAGCAAAGCTCCTCCGTTTTATTATTTAAAAGTATATCATTGATATCATCTTTATTTCAAGTTTAACAATTAAAGAAGTTTTTCCCCCACCGCCTGCGCTACGACCTTTCCTTGAATGCCCTGTATCTGTCTACATAGATTATTGAAGAAGTCCCTAAGCATATGAAAGTACATAACTACATCATCAAGGAATTTTGCCAAGGTTCTATCGTGCATTATCTTTTTGATTTTCTCTTCATTCTTAAACACCTTGTCTGCATCATCCTGTGAGTATGTCTTGAATGAGTTAAATCTTTCGTTGATGTCGTTCTGGTTGAAGTCATTTTTATTAAAAATCTTGTTCATGTTTTTTTCTCCTTTTATTTAGGTGTTTTTCACCGTTCCCTTTGTTTCTGCGGTTCTTACCGCACCTATTTTAATAGAGCAATGCAGACTATTAAAATTGATAATTAGAATTATCATTTATATATTTCCCAGATATTTATTACTTAAATAATGCTGCTGTTGCCGCGTCTAACTCAGATGTGTCAAAATCTGGAACCTGTCGTTTCTGGCTTTTCTGTTCAAGTTTAGACATCTGCATAGCTAAATATTCAAATCCGTCAAATTGTTTTCCTACAACTTTTGCTAATTTTTCAGCATTCTTTAACTTTGAAATTATTTCACTTTTTAATGCATCGAGTCTTTGTCTCTCTGCGACTGCTAATTGCTGTGCTCGCTGCTGATATGCTTCAGCAATTTCTGCTTCTTTTTCCATAGCTTTACGTGCTTCTTTATCAGCCCTATATTGATTATACAGTTTATTACTTTTCATGAGGATTAATTGATTTTCAATATCAGAAACCGCACTGATAATCGACTCATTGTTTGCTATAGAATATACTGCATCAATAAGTCTAATATTCTTATCTATTATATAGCCGAATTTTCAATTCAGCACTCCTATAATTTGCGGTTTTTATGCAAGGATACCGCAAAACCTATCAGCAATGCCAACCATCTTTTTGCTCCTCACTTATAATAGAAGATAATAAAGATGAAAAATTGACATTTTTCAGTCTTGACTTTAGATTTTTACCAATATAAACTTTAGATATTTACCAATCTAAACTTTGGATTTTTACTTTTTATGGAGTATCTATGGAAGTTAAACGAATAGCAAAAGATGCACTTTTACGGCTTGCTACTCAGTTTCCTGTAATAGGCATAACTGGACCAAGGCAAAGCGGAAAATCAACATTAGCAAAAATGACTTTCCCAAATAAAAAATACATAACGTTTGATGACAAAGATCTTAGAGAAATGGCAAAGTCGAATCCTAAAGATTTTCTTTTGGCATTTCCAGACGGTGCTATTATTGACGAAGCTCAAAAAGTACCAGAAATTTTTGATGCTGTAAAATTTCATGCAGATAATACAAATTCCGAGCCAGGAAAATATATATTGACAGGTTCAAGTCAGTTCAAACTAAAGTCAAACATGACAGATTCTCTTGCAGGTCGAGCAGCATTTCTAAGACTTCTGCCATTTTCACTTGAAGAGTTAAAATCTGAATCTTTACTTGGTGATAATGTATACGAGACAATAGTAAAGGGATGTTACCCTCCATTGAATGATACGGACAGACATTTTATAACAGAAGACTGGTTTGATAACTACATTGATACGTATCTGGACATGGATGTAAAAGAACAGATAAATCCTTCAAATCTGAATACATTCAAAAAATTTATTCAAACATGTGCCCTTCATTCTGGACAAATGCTGTCAATGGATGGCATTGCAAGGAATCTTGGAATTTCAGCTCCTACTGTCAGACAGTGGCTTTCTATACTTGAGTCATCATATATAATTCATTTTCTTGAACCAGATTTTAATAATCTTGGGAAATCGCTTGTAAAAACACCCAAGCTGTATTTTACCGATACTGGACTTCTGTGCCACCTGCTAAGGATTGAATCTGCAGAAGAACTTATTCTAAGCCGTTATAAAGGTGGAATTGTTGAAACTTTTGCAGTCTCCGAACTTTTAAAGAAACGATTTAATCAAGGTAAAAAAGGAAACCTTACATATTTTAGGGATTTAAAGGGATTTGAAGTTGACTTGGTTGCAGATTGGAAACATACTTTCGCAATAGAAATAAAAAGTTCTGCAGAAAGTGAGGAAAAACTTTCTGCCAACATAAGAAAATATCTTTCTCTGAGAAATGAGGATTCCTGTAATGGTGCGGTTTTCTATTTGGGAGATATTTCCTGCAACATAAATGGCATTCGGTATGTCGGTTGGAAAGACTGGGGACAATTTGCGGAATAAAACTCTAGGTAGTCAAACTTTATACATATCTTTTAAAGAAATCAGTATAGTGTCTGTCAGTTTTTGAGTCTCAAACCATTTTGAAAATCCGCTTAGGGAAAACAAAAGGTATTTTTCAATTTTATATTTTGAAGAAATTAAAGCTGCTCTTCTTTTTAGTGTTTCAAGGACATTCTTATCTATTGCATCGTTCTTGAATTTACATTCTCCTATTACTGCTGTTTTGTCAGCATTGGAAATAGCAACAATATCAATGTCAGCAGTCTGCCAGATTTTTTTACCATTCTCATCTTCAAGTTGCTCCATTCCCCAATAGGATCCGGCTTCTGTTATGAAACTTCCAAATTTTCCTTGTATGCCTTGTTCAAGAGTGTAGTATCTTGCCATGTCTTCAAATACACTACCCATGAATAAATGCATGGAATGTTTTACTATTTTTTCATAGTATAAAGAACCTTGTCCCATTTCAATTACGCTGTAAGCATTAGGAATGAATTCATACCAGAATTTAAACATACTGTCTTTAAGTACATACTGAGTCTTTTTTTTGTTCTTTTCCTCTGTAATACATTTTCTTCGTTCTACAAGTCCTACTTCTATAAGCTTTTCCAAGGAATACAGTACCGTGGGTTCCTTTTCGTGAATTTTTGATGCAATGTTATTCAGAGAATTTTCACCAGAAGCTATCTGTTCAATAATATTATTAACCAGCGTTATGTCAGAAAATTCCTGCGATAAAAGATTTTTTGTTTCGTCAAATAGGTATCCATTTGGATTGAAGAACTGATTTTTTATGTTTTCATCAAGAGTTTTGTTTGGGTCAAATAAAGCTAGGTATTTTGCTACTCCTCCTGTAACTCCATAGCAAATAGCCTTTTCTTCTATAGAATAAGATGGTACGAATAATGCTGCATCTCTGTAGTTAAAAGCTTCTAGTTTTATTTGAGAATCTCTACGTCCGAATAATGGACTCTTTTCGCTTAAAATCTTTTTTTCCATAAAGCTAAGAGAGGAACCGCAGATTATGAGCATTATGTTTTTTTCAGGCCACTTGGTATCAATATATTTCTGAATTATGGAAAGAAGGCTCTCATCTTTTTCTGCCCAGTAAGGAAATTCATCTATTACAATAATCAGTTTTTCATTATTAGCATTGTCTGTAATGACATCGAATATACCTTCGACTGTTGAAAATTTTGCATCTGTATAAGCTGGTGCTAAAATAGAAAGTGTTTGTCTAGAAAAAAGTTCGAGATTTCGTTCTGCTCCTACTTTTGTAGCTGTATAAAAAATAGCTTTCTTGTCTTTTACAAATTCAGTTATCAAAGAAGATTTGCCGATTCTTCGTCTGCCATAAATAACGGTCATGCCAAAACCTGTTTTATCGTAGGTTTGTTTTAATGTATTCAGTTCTCTTGTCCGTCCTATAAACATTGCATTTCTCCTTTGATATTTTTCATTCAAATCAATTTTATTAAAATCAATTTGAATAAAATTGGTCTAAATAAACAATATCATATAATATAAGAATTTACAACATTTTTTTTCCATAATATCAGCAACAAATTGAAGGGCACTCAGCAATGTGATTAAAATCACAACCACCCGTTTAATGAGTGGTTGTGATTTTGACTAAACCATTTTGCCTATAACACTGGGAAAAATATCTTCAAAATTGTCATAAACCATAGGAGCAGCACCTATAAAGGTGGCTCCAACAGTAAATTTCATAAGTTCGCTTGATTCTTCATGAGTGATCCATTCCTTACTCTCTGCAAAAGCAAGAAATGCAGTACCAAGGACTCCTGCTGTCCCCACAGCTATAAAAGCCTTCCGAACGTCTGAATCGGTTTTGCGAGAATTTCTTTGAGAAAGCTGACTACAGTGTTCAGGACTCGTAGCATTCATTTTTTCAAAAATTGCAGGGTATAATACTCCACATATACCATTAATTGAAATTTCTTTGTCTTCCATATGAAAACTCCTTTATAAAAAGATTTTGCGGTTCTCCGCTCTATATTATAATAGAGTGGTTTTTATAAAAAAAATTGACAGTTTTTTTTATTTTTTTTCATTTTTTCGTAAAAATTTTGTTGTTTTTATCCTCCTAAAGATTTTTGTACCGTCAAAATTCAAGTCGTCATTTTCATTTAGCCAAAGTACCCCGTAAACATTGCTCATATGGGTCTTGTCGAGAACCTTGATCCACTTGTCCACCTCGTCAACATAATCACTTACAATAATTACAGCATCATTGTTGCGTGGATGATATGTATCAGCAATATACTGAAAACCTTCTGCCATCGAAGTTCCCCCACCCAATCTTATATATTCAGGAATCTCTTTGATGTTCCAATCGCCATTCAGGCGGGTATTCCACGTTATAAAGCGACACCTGCTGTTCAGGCTGTTTGCAATGTTCTTAAACATTCCTACAAACATCGACAGCAATGCCCTATCGATACTGTTGCTCACATCCGCCAAGATGTACAGACACGGTCTTTCGAAGTTAATTTCTTTTGTCGTCTTAGGAATAAGCAAGTTTGTTCCAAACTTACGGCGATTGTAGTAGTACAACATATTGCGCCTAGTCTGGGTCTGATCACGCATAAGCATGTCTGTCAGCATCTTTTCCAGCTGCTTGCTGTTGCTAGCGACTCCAGCAACCCTTTCGTCGGCTGAGCCATCTTCAGAGCGTCCGTCAGAATCAACCTGACGGAGCCTGTTCATCTCTTCTTCAGCCTTTTCTATCTCTTCACTCTGGTCAAGCAGTTCGATTTCCTGCTTCAGCTTTTCAAGTTCCTTTTTTGAAAACTTCAAATTCTGATTTCCATTTTTCTTCTTTTCTGCAGTTTCCTTACCATTCTCCATGTTCTTTTTGCTTAGGTCAGACTTTCCGCTTCCTGATGAAGACTCCTGCTGCTGACCGATTCTCTCCGCCCCATCCTGTCCATCACTATCTCCATCACTTTTCTGCCCCTCTCCGTTTTTACCCTGCTGATTCATCTGATCTTTAATCTGGGTGAGAAACTTTTCAGGGTCAGCGAGTATTAAAGTCAAGTAAGCACTGGCATCAAGCCCGTTTGGGAACCCATAGGCAGGTGCCCAGCAGCACATAGCACATCCCTCTGTGCCACTGAAAAGACGTGCTTTGCGAGACTCAAAAAAGTTATATTCGTCTTCAGAGAAAAGCTTGCCGTTAACTTCCATATCAAGGACAATATTGTAGAGAATACGCTGAAAGTATTGATAGAAGTCGTCTGCATTAGTAAAGAAGTTTTGAACTTTATCGTAGGCTGCCTTAACCTTTACCTTGTTTATTGCATTTTTGTTCGTAGTATTTTTTGCATGACCAAAGATGACATGACCAATCTCGTGAGCTTCCATAAAAGCAGTTAACTCTGGGTCAGTATCATTTACAAAGATTTTATAAATTTCGCCACACAATCCATCACGAGTAAAAACGAAAGAAGTTTGTTGCCTGTTCTCATGGGAGTATCTTGTTTCGTGGACAAGCATGTTTATCTTCTTCTGGATTTCTTCCCAGCAAGCAGGAAACTTTGTCATATTTGCCATCTTGAACCTCCTAAAAATCTCTCTACTATATAAAAGAGTGTAGCAAAGTAAAAAAATTGACAAAAAAAACAATTTTTTCATTTTCTGATAAAAAAAACAGTCCAATTCAGGACTGTTTTTTTACGCTCTATTTTTATTTAGACAATTCCTCAACAAGATTTTCAAATCCCCTTTTGGCATGTTTATAAATCTTTTTGAGGTTTTCCGCTTTAGGGAAATTTTCATTTCTACTCATTCCGCCTCCATGGGCAACTTGATTTCTCAAAGACTCCAGCTCATCCAACGGTTCTTTAATATTTTTTTTATTCTCGCGTTTTATTTCTTTAAGTTTTTTATCTCCAGAATCCATCCACCAATCATAATTACCAATCAATCCCATGATGATGTGTCTGTTCCTAGAAGTATTATCTGATTTATATCTTTGTACTTACATTCCAACAATGCCTGCATGAAAAGTCGCGTGTTAAAATGTTTTCCTCCACCAAAAGAATAATCTGTTTTTTTATAACCTTCAAAGTCTTTCAAAGTTTTGTACATTCCAGTACCAATCATTGAAATAAGTGTGTATGGCATACTTTCTTCCTAATACAAATGTTTTCCTGTAGCCAACAGATTTTCTATATCGGCATACGCATTTTCAATACGCTCTATATGATAAACAGGATAGCCATCATAGACTTCCTGCACAAGATTTTTATCTTCTAGTTTTTGCAAGATTTCTGCCGTAGGAATATTTTTATCGTATGCGTATTTCTCAATCAGAAAAATGAAGAACTTAAGTTCATCGCTCATATTACTCTCCCCTCACATAAGCAGAATTACGAGGGTCACCAGTAACCTGTTCTGCTTCCCACATATCAAAAACTGCATAAGTCGGCATGGACAGCAAACCGTATTCCTCATCCTCCAGCATGGCATGAGTTTTAGACATGATAAAACTTTTTGTAGCATCCATTGGATTCAGATTGTATTTTTCAATTATTGACTCAATCACCTGACGGTCGTAATAATCGGTTGCAAAATATACAGTCTTTTTCATGATTCCTTTACCTCGATGAACCTGAGCAACGACAAAGCTTTCTCAGTCTTGAAAGTATACTGGTCTTTAAGTTTCTGCGGCAACAGTTGTCTGATTGCAGTTTCCGCATCAATATAGCCGTCCAGATACAAAAGGATTGTCGGAAAAGTCTGGTCGTTTGCAACAGGACCGATTACTAAATCCCAGTCATCTTCCACATCCTTATTCTTGCGGTTGTTTGAAACATAGTCAAGCCATTCAAAATTCGGTTCTGTAAACCTAAAGATTTTCAGGCTTTCAAGTTTATCCTCGTTCAGTTCATAACATGAAACACAAGTCTTACCGCTTTCACGTATCTTTACAGTCCTCTGTGCCCATTTCTTTGCCTGCTCAAAATCGCTGGTAGTATAGAAGCCCCTGCCGAAATCCAAAGTGCGCTGGGTTTTCAGCAGGTGAGGAGCATCTACGATTAAGTTACTTCCATGATAGAGTGTCATATTTTTTTAAACCTTCCGTAGCCAATTGCTGTTTTTCCTCCAAAGCCGACAGTTTCAAATGCAGTCTTGAACATTGCATCCACATCGTTCTGTATTTTCTGTCGCTCATTTTCAGAAAGAATTTTATTTTCCACTGGCATGAATGCACAACGGAAAACAAATGTTGTTCCTTCTTTTACCGCAAGAAATTTTATAGGAACAGGACTTTCTGTTTCAACTGGCTGCTTATTTTCACCAGAATAATACTTCCCAAAATGAGGATTCATAATATCGACTTTCAATTTTGGAACTTGCTCAGGGTATGCATCCAATATTATAAGTTGCCCGCATTTTGATTTTTGAGCATCGCTTGTTGTTCCAAAATATTTTACAATCTGCTCATTGTTTTCATCAACATTGCCGTTTTCATCCGCACAGTTAATAGCCTGTGAAAGACGCAGTACGCCTTTTATTGAACTTGCGGGAATGTACGGCAGTCCTATATTGCGGTCAAGAATCATGCCAGTTTCTGTCGGATGACCGGAACCTAGACCGGTAATAAAAGGAGAGGTGGTTTTGGCTTTGATTTCAAAGGTCTTTACCCCACTTACCTTAAGAACTTCAATATACTTACTCTGAAACTTATGTATATTTGCTAAAAATGATGTTGCACCTTTCAATAAATCATTTCCAGCTTTACATAATTCTTCCATATAATCATCATTCTGTTTTTCCCATTTAGGTTCTCCGTTTCTATCAAGTTTAGGTTTTCCGTTTCTATCAAGTTTGATTTCTTCACCAGTGTATTTTTGGAATTCCCCATTTTCATGCTTATCTTCCCAAGAAACCATTCTTGGAAAATATAAAGAGAAATTTGTTTGTTCACTTCTTTTTAGAAGTTCTTCCTGATGTTTTGGAATTGTTCTGAAAGATGAATTTGCCATATTTACCTCATGCTTTTTCATCGAATGCACGTGCATAGCGTTTAAGCCATTCCATTAATCTTAATGTCTCGTCTTGCATGGATAAATATTTTCTCTGCTCGACCTTTGTAAATTGCATAAGAAAATTCATCTCATTATTTGCTTTTGAAGTAAAAAATGAATTGTCACTGCTTTCAAGCCAGTCTTTGATTACCCAAAATGTTTTTTTCTGCTTGTCTTTTTTTGTAAGCAAAAATGCAAGAGTTTGTCCAAGACCGTTTGAAAGAATCATATTGGGCATTCCTACAATAAAATTTGCAAGATCATGGAATTCTTTATCGTCTTTTTTTGCATCTTTGAATTTCTTTATCTGCTCTAACGCAAATGCCGCCCGTTTTTGTTGTTTAGTCTGAATAGCCATACTCACTCCTTATTTCCACGTAAGCTGGAAAATTCCACGTCCACAGGTTTCGTCGCCAGCAACTTGAATATGTGTTTTTATTACTTCTTCGGTAACAAATTTCCTAATGGTTTCTGCCTTAAGTTTTTCCTTTAAATTCTTTGAGTCTCCCCAATGAACTATCGTGTACATAATCGTGTCGCTCGGAAGTTCTTCCTGATAGCGCAATGAACCGTCTTCTGTCGTTCCAGTCTCAGCCTCGATTTTTATTTGCGCCATAATCTGTGTACAATCCGTAACTCCGTATTTGAACACCTCGTCAGAAACAAGGAGAAGACGCTCGGCATCTTTGAAATAGTCCTTTATCTTGTCAAATTCAGGAATTGAAGTATCTTTTAGTGTCACTTCAAAGTCTTCGAGAAGGATGTTTTTATCTTTTATGCGTTCTTTTCCACAAAGAATTACAGCATCATTTTCACCTGTGATTGCTTTTGAAAATGCAGAAGCGTCAAATCCTGTTTTTCCCGCGATTTCCAAGTCGCGAGAAAGCCTTTTCAGAACAGCCGGGCAAGTAATCCAAACAAATGGAGAGACATTGGAACGCATGGGATATGCAAGGATTTTTGCATCAGAGATTGAACAAGAACCTGCATAGCCACTGCCGGAACCGCCTTTGTCTGTTCCGAACACAGATTCAGAAAGTTTTTCAAAATCCTTTACTTGAGATTTATCAGAAATCTTGTTCTTGAACCTGTCAAAATTCGCCCTGAACGCACCTTTTACACCGCTGGCCTGAATCATAGGCCAATTTGTATGACGCTCACGCTGAATCGGAAGGTCAACAACACCAAGAGCAGAACCGCTACCTGCATGACATGGTGTTACAGCATACATAACTGCGATTGAAACATTATCAAACATATTCATATCTCCTTATTTTGCTGGCACAGATTTCAATGCCACACAAGAATCATTTATTTTATTATTAAAAACCGCTCCAGCAGGAATCCAGTTGGTGGTCGGTTTATGAAAGCCTTTTACTAAATCCCATCCAGCTGTCGCAAAAATCTTACCGCTCGAAACTATTGCCTTTACAGACTTTTCTGTTGCTTCAATTGGAACAAGAGAAACAAATTGAGTTCCTTCTGAATTACCCAAAAAAGAAGTCAAAATATTGTCTTTTATCCGTTTAAATTTTGAAATTCTTTTTTCACCACCAAAGAGTAATTTTCCTTCATCAGACAAATCAACTCTTTCTTCAAATCCAACTACAAGAGAAAAACATTCATTTAATCTAAGATGAGTCGAAGAAAATAGCTGTCCGTCTTTTGCCTTGCGATTCGAATCCAAGGCAACATTTGTTCTATTCTCTTTAAAAAGAATATCTGCTTCAAACAAAACATCATCTTTTCCGAATTTTTCTTTTGGGTCTTTTAGAAAATCAAGAGCAACCCAAGCTCCCGAAAGAGATTTTGAATCTTTCTCAGCCTTTACAAAAACTACATCTTCTGCAGAACTTGTCATGCCCAATTTTTCAGTTTCAGGCATTTTCTTTGCCTCAATCAATTTGATTCCATCAAGTTTTTCACCTATAGAAATCTTTTTATCACTGTCGTAATACCAAGTAGCAGGTGCAGGAGCGTAATATTTTAAATTTTTGCCATCGTCTTTTTTAATGAAAATACCAGTCACTTTAAGTGGAATGTTTCCATCTTTATCCAAACCAGATTTATAATCTCCGTTTCCAGAATGTATCGCCGTCCAAAAAGCCCCCTTTATTACAGATACAGGAGGAGGAAACACAGAAACAACATTCATCATGCCACTTTCCATTGGTGTTGAGCCACGGAAGAAAAGAGTGTCCAAGGGGATTATTTCAAAGCAGTCGCTCATTTTTCACCTCCGTTTTTTGATTCGTCTTTGTCATTCTGTACCCCGCCTTTTGCCATGAAGTTTGCAATTATCGCGGATTCTGGATTGAACCAATTTTCAGCAGCGGTAATTTTTCCATCGTCATTTTTTACCTTGATACAAAGACCCGCCAAATCTTTTGCAAGCTCTTCTGCTTTTGAGGCATCATCTTTTCGGGAATAGATGCTGTGGGCGACTTCATAATTGAACAAATCCACAATCATCTTTTTTTCACTTTCGCCGATATTTTTCTGCTCTGATTTTCCGTTTTTTATATCGAACAGAATCGGTTCAAAGCTGCCTTTTAGATTTTCTATCTTATAAAGAAGAGACGGTGTCAGTTTTTCGCCTGCATTTGAAATCACATTAAGAAAAGATTCCCGGCATGTTTTTTCATCATCAGCAAAGACATTTTTCTCTTCCCACTTGAACCAGACATCGCGGTCGCCACCAGAGCGTTTCATCAGCCGAATTGCAAGGGAATTTCTATCAGACTTATCTTTCCCTTTTGCAACATCTTCCAACATATATTTAGCATCCTTAACGACATCCTTTAGGTGCTGTTTATGGTGAGCGATAATTATTGCACCCGAAATTGAGATTTTTGTTTTGTCCTGATTGTCTGAATGCCCCAAATGCATGACGATTTTGCTCAGGTTCGGCTTTGGTTCTTTCAACTCAACAGAGCCGTTTTCCGTGACTTCTCCATAAGAAAGCTGATAGACTTTTCTGATTTTGTCTGCTGTCTCAAATGCCGTAGAAAGCGGAAGAATAGCGCAAACATCATCGCCGCCAGCATAAATAAGCTTTCCGTGACCTGAATCAACAGCCGGCTGCACTCCGTATCGCGCAAAATTGTTCAAAGAGTCGGAAATCATCGAATGCAAGGCAGGATTTATCGTGCGTTTTTTTTCGGCAAAATCTTTGCTCGCAAATACTGTGCTTTCTTTTTTCTTGATATTGATTACATCATTCCATGTCGCTTCCGTCGTCTCTCCGTTGATGAGGTCGCCCATCTTATCGCCGTCCATCAAAAGAAAAGCATAATATTTGTCGGTGTTGTCGCAAGATTCATTTGCATCTTCTGCTTCAATCTCATTTTTGTGATATTTCTGAGCCTGTTTTTTGCGGTCTTCATCTGAAAGATTACAATCCTTTTCCCACCGAGCCATCTCTGTTGTTGAAGGAAAATTTCCGTCTTCTCCATAAGACTCAACAAGAGTTTTATGCAAGATGTGAGACTTGTCGGTAAAGACATCTCCAAGAGGTAGAAACCGCTTCAATGCGCAGATTGCACAAAGACGTTCATTCTTTCCAACCTGCGTGTATTCACCTTTTGAATTAGATTCTTCACGAATGCGGTTCCAAAATGCTGTTATATTCTTGTTGTAGTAACTAGCAGCAAGACCTTTTGGACTATCATTCAAAACTTCATGCTCACCACAAAGAGGGCATTTTTCGCCATTCTGTATATTCTTGAACGAAGTCGGCTTCATTTTTCCAGCGGCAAGCAAGCCCTGTGCAAGAGAATGAGTTGCGCCATATAGGTTTGTAGCATCATAGTTAGAAAAAACCTTATTCTTGTCCTCAAAACAAGAATTAAACTTTTCCATAGCCTCATATTCATTTTGCCACTTGTCTATTTGAAGAAGCGACAAAAGCTCGGTCCTATTATTTATGGTAGCAAAATTCGTGGCAGCCCAGGAATACTTCCAGAATTTGTATACAGTGTCATCCCAGATTTCACAAAATCGTGTCTTTCGAGAATTATCCGCAAATCCTTCAAGATAATTTCTAACAATCCCCGCCGTAGACATCCATTCTGAATCAATTCGTTTTTTAATAAGTTCACAGACATCTTTTATGTCTTCGTGATTGCAAATGAAAACAAATTTATTCGGGAATGAAGCAATGCTCTGAGAAGATTCGTTCAGTTTTTGCAAATCCTTATCATTCTCCTCAAGAAACTTTGCAAAACTTGAGTTTTCCTTTTCAAGCCATTGCTCCACAAGAGCCTGATTCTGCAATGACGGATAAAGAATATGGTCAGGCCCCAGTTCTTCCATGACGGCGGTAATTCCAGCAAACGCAAGATAAGAAAGAAGAACCGAGCCAGTCCAATAATCACGCAACTTACGGGCTTTGCCGATAAAATCCTGAACCGGCGTAATCGAATAAACAACAAGGCTCAAATTCTCTTTTGAATCATCGCCATTTCGCTCAAGGGAAGAATAGATTGCGCTTGTCATGCCGAAGTGATGCCACATGGGATGGTCAGGCATTCTAGTGTCAGCAGGGAGAATGTCCCAAAGTGCACCGAGTCCACCAATGTTTTCTTTTCTCAGCATTTTGTTATATGCGAAAAAGAGATAATTGAAAATCCAGCGATATTTATCTTCTTCGGGCAAATCTTTTATAAAATACGAGAGTTCTGTCTCAAGTTTGTTTTTGATTTCATCAACAAGTTTTTTTACATCGAGATTATTAATTAGAAAATCTATGGACTGATTTTTTACAAGCGGATGTTTTAAGGTGATTTTTTCCAATTTTGAATCATCAAAAGGAAGCGCGGCCCGAGTAAGTCCAGAAGCAATGTACTGAGCCTGCTGGATTTTGGCAGCATCCGCCGTCGAAGTGATTGCACCAAACGAGTCCTGAATTGATTTTGCATACTTTTTTCGATTCTTTATGTCGAAAATTTTGACCACAGATTCATCGAGGTAAGCCGCGATTTTATTCTGCCAGTAATTTGCGTTTCTGTTGTTCATTTTGCGGTGCCTCCGAAACGTATTAAATTTTTTCCCCCATTTGAATCAGAATAACTATCCAAAAATTCATGAACCTCTTTCCATATACCAAGTTGTCCACTTCCTGCACTAACTTTGTCCCAACCAAGCGGAATAGCAGACGGTAAATGAAAAATCTGGGCTTTATATTTTCTTGGATTGATTTTTATGACTTTCAAAAACAATTGAGAAGGGAGTCGTTCCCAATCTTTCACATTGTGATGAGTTACTGGATAACCTAATAAATGCCTTTTTTCCAGTCTATTTTTTTCAGAAAACTTAAAATGAGTTCTTACATGCATATATGCATCTGCAAGAAAATGCATTGCATCACTCCAATGCGAAAAATCTTCTATCGATTCCCAACATAGAATTCCATTTTTATCTTTGCCCAAATAAAATGGATATTCTCTTGTTTCATCATTAGCAAAAGCTTGTCTCCAATCTTGCATATCCCCATATATTCGATCTAGTGGAAGCAAGGCAGCATTTTTATTATTTATTGAAATTCCTTTAATTAAAACTGATCCCCATCCATTTCTAGAGCGAGAACCAATTGAACCAAATAAATTTATCAATGTGAGTGTCTTAACTATATAAAAAACATCGTCTTTGAGATTTGGCATCTTCAAAGAAAGCGAAATTCTTGAATTTTCAGATATATAGTTTTTCTTGTATTCTTTTCCAAAAACAGGTCCCATACCCAAATACGTTTCAAACCCCATTGGTTTATCAACTTCTGGATGAGATATTGTCTCATCAGGGAATCGAATTTGTGGATTATCTGTGATATTTACAATATTACATTTCGTTGCATCATAAATTTTCAACTCAACCTTACTTTTTCCAAAAGTTTCCGGCTTTCGTTTTTCCTTTGGAAGTTTTTTGTTTTCTTCGACAACATCCGGATCTTTTTCCGTTGAGCCGAAAAGGCGACTCTCCTTCTTCCACAATTCTTCTGGGGAAAGATTTCCATTTGCAATGCGCCACCAGCGACGCAAAAGATTCTTAAACGGAGCAGTCCTTATTTCCGCATTTTCATCTGCACCACCTAAAAAAGTTGGTGTTATGAATTCTACATCAAAACGCAGTTCTGTATTAGTTTGTTTTGTATATCTGCTTACATTCATACTCTACTATTCTACTCCCACTTTGTCCAAAAATCCATTTGTCCAAGACCAAAATTAGTATTCTTGCCAGCATTTGCTATGTGTGCAAATTCCAGTAGTTCTATATCTTTTTGTAAAAATGTTCCTTTTAACTTTAAAGTACCGACTACTCCACCCAGTTCCATCTTGTTTTTCTGCCGTGCAGAATAGTGGGTACTTTCTACCCAGTGCAGATTTCTTTCCGCTATGCTAATGTTTTCATTTGGAACATACCTAAAGTCTTCTTCACAACTTCCGTACAGCTTGCATAATGTTGAGGCACGGCGAAAAAGACAGTTCATAAAATCCTGTGCGGAAAACTCCGTTCCATATCTGCCGCCAGTCTTAAACCTTAGAGGACTTTTTAGTTCGACTAAGATTTCACCTTTCTTAACACCCTCTCCATTACTAACTTCTACCGTATACGGCTGTAATTCTTTATCAACAAGATTCTCATCTACCGTTACTCTAAACGGAGTCCGCGATTTAAACAGACCGCTCTTCCCTGCACGAACAAAAGCTTCATTTATATATGGAAGATAATCTATTGCCTTGCCGAACAGGGTAATTGTAAAATCATAGTCTTTAATAGTTTTGCCACTTTTACCAGCCTGTGTAAAGGCAAACGGGTGAGAAGCCCTATCGCGACCAGGGAGCACGTCATTTTCAGACTGCAGAATAGTCTCGAACAAAAATGCATAGACACAAGTATTTTTATACATGCAAACCGCACATTTTATCTGATGCGAGACGCAACTCATGGAATGCAGTTCTTTTCCAAGTATGCTGCGTAGCACAAATAGAGGTGGCATGTCAGCATTAGTTGGAGAATCGAAACTTATGTGAAAATGAATAGGAAAGCATAGGAGAATCACACCCTCACCCTTCTTTTCTATACATTTCAGAAACATAACTTAAAAATTTATCCACCTTATCAGACACTCGCCCTTCATTTTTCGTTTTTCCAGTTTTTTTCTTTAGATATTCAGTCGCTATTTTCTTTTGCGTAGGAGCAGAATCCATGTTATATACATCAGGATCAATAAAGGTATATCTCTCTATGGAATCTGAGAAAAGTTGTTTATCTATAATTTTTTTATCAATTAAGTCAAAATACATGTGCAAATCCTCATAAAGACGCTGAGTTATCATGGAATTTAGAAAAGGATCATTTGTTTTATAGAATTTATAACATTTTTCTATAAACTCAAATTCTTCTTTTTTTTCTTTAAGTTCAGAGATTATATTTTTCTTATTTTTTTCAGGAAGATTTTCTAAACTGCTAAACTCTATCAACTCTATCGGTGGTGGTAATTTTTTTATTTTCGTATATACTAAATTATTCAGAATACTAGCATAATATCCTCTAACTTTTTCCACAGGAGCAGTTTTATCCTTACATCTTTCTAAGAATTTTTGTATAGAATCTAGTACAACATCATAAAAAAAAGTTTTTTTTTCCTCTGCATCATCAATAGGAAACTCCTTGTATTTGTAAAGAATTCCCATGCCATATAAAAAAAGTTGTCTCACAAGATTTTCTTTCAGTGATTTCTCCGATTCCGTAACAGGCTCAGTACACAATTCTGGTCTGTATAACTTTTTGTAAAGAGAATCTATATTATCTTCGCTATTTTTTTTATCATCCATGGAAAACTCCTACAGAGAAAGGAACTTATTCAAACGTTCCAATGCAGTTTTGCCATCAGGTGCTTCCATGACGGAAGTGAGGGAGTTGAGATAGAACAGAGAAGTTACATCGTAAATCTCGCAAGAATCTGCAAGAGGATGATGATTGTCGTCGAAATTAATCTTATTATATAATATGTTCTTTATATCTGCATCAAAGAATTTCTCTGCAAAACTACACACGTAGAAGAAAACTGGAACCAAAGTCTTAGGGCCAAATGTCATGTCAAGGAAAACCTCACAATCTTCTTCAAGCTCGCCTATAAGTTCTTGGAAGCGTTTTTCAATCGTGCGTCCAGACTCCTCGAAATCAGTCACGATTTTCTTGAAGTTGATTTTTTTTGCACCGATGTTTTCGTTCAGTTTTTCAAGTTCTGCTTTCTGAATCCTAGCATTGAGCTCACTGGTATCAGTGAACTTAGGGTGGGTATCATCATGAACAACAATCTGCACAATTTTAACATCGTCATCTTCCGAAAGAGTTTTTGCCAAAAATCCGTTTATGGCGAATCTAACTTTCTTATCGTATTCGATGTTTTTGTTGTCATTGCACTTGTAAACAAAACCTTCTGGATCCCAACCTTCGCCCTCCTGTTTCTGCATCGGGATTGTTGCAAATACTATCTTTTTCATCTGTTTTTCTCCATGTTAATAAATTAGTTAAATAAGTCTAATATTCTTATCTATTATATAGCCGAATCTTCAATTCAGCAATCCTATAATTTGCGTTTTTTACACAAGGATGCCGCAAAACCTGCCAGCAATGCCGACCATCTTTTTGCCCCTCACTTATAATAGAGGATAATAAAAATGAAAAATTGACAGTCGAAAAACATTTTTCATCATTTTTTATTGACATAAAAACGCAAAATAAAAAAGGCTGCCTATTACAGCAGCCTTCTAAAGTTATTTTACAGTATTTATTTCCAGTGCAAGCTCTTCTATCTTTTCCAATGGGAGCCCTACAGCCTCTGAAATCTGTTCATGAGTTCCAAGCTTCATTGTAAGAAGTTTTCGGGCATTTTCCAGCTTGTTTGTTTCTATACCTTTCTGCTCTCCAAGTATAAGGCCTTCTTTTATGCCAGATTTTCGACCTTCTTTCCTGCCAAGACGACGTCCTTCTCGTTCTCCTTCAAGCATCACATCTTGGTCGTGCAGACTCCAGATATAGTAGACATGTTTATTTTCTTCTATTGCTTTCTGTTTCCTTACCATAGCATCAAGCCTCCGTGTTAAGTCTGACTCTGCTTTACCTGTCTGTACAAATTTTAACAATGCCACTAATTCCAAGTTTACAACACGCTCATAAGCCGTACAGTTAAAAATTACCAGTTCTGCAGCATCGGCAAGCTCTATGCTGGAATCCTCATGGCATATCCTTGTTACAGTATACCACGGAAATCCTTTTTTGAAAGGGTCAAAGCGACATAAAAACACAATTACACTTCTTTTTAGCTTGGAATATTTTTCACCTTTCAAAAGATTATCCGCGTCAATCATAGACTGGTAGTAACGCGTGCGTTTGCCTAAATTGTTTTCGTTACGGTTTTGAATCTCAACATCGTAAAATGTATTGCCGTCTTTTACATACACGTCAAGCCTGATGCCGCGTGCAGTATACATCGGCTTAAAATGCTTTTGCGGTTCTGCATACTCAAGATGCCTTATTTTTATACCCAAAAGACATTCCAGCACTTCACGGCAAAGATTTTTGTCTTGCATTACAAGCCCAAACATAAAATCATCATAAAATTCAAGTTTTTCAAATGCTTTTATTTTTTTCATATACATGTCCTCTGTATATGTAATACAGAAGATGTGCATTTTTTTGCACGATTTCGGCAAAAAAAATGAAAAAAATTCATTTTA
>CAMVEQ010000051.1:0-20349 GCA_947166545.1 uncultured Treponema sp.
CAATCTCTGTTAAAGGATAATTGCGTACCAGCATTTTTCTGGCATTTTCAATTTTCGCTTGCACTTGTCCTTCAGACCTGCCAATAGCGATACCTTTTTTCTCACCTCGCTTTTCTCCAATGCGGATTCCTTCATTTCTTACATCATGGTCATGGAGGCTCCATGTCAGGTACATCTTTTTGTTTGCTTCTATCGTTTTCTGTGTCTCTACCATACTGTCTATCCTCCGTGTCATCGTCCAACTCCCGGTTTTAGTTCTCACGGCACAACCTTGCTATATTATAGCACGGAATCTTCTTTTTACTCCATCATCTGTCTCTCCTATAATTGATATGCACAAGATGTGTCATTTTTGTATGGATTTGCAGAAAAAAAGTTAAAAAACTTTCAGCTGAAACAAGAGCGGCATTTATTTTTGGTGAGTTTACGCACTAATTGATAGTGAGTTCACACCAACACTTATTTTTTCTTCTATGATATATTTCTAAACAAACTATACCCCGAGTATGGAGAAAAAGCTCAGAAAGCGGTATGCTGTGTACTAAGGTTTAATACAATATGAACAAGTTAAATTCGTTTTTTAAATGCCTGATTGTCTGTATCATAGGGGAACTGCTGAACCTTGCAGGTGCACATGCCCTACTGTTGCTTAACAGTTCACGAATTCCTCTTTTTCTGGACACAATCGGCACAGTCGCAGTCACCTTCTATGCAGGACTTGTACCAGGAATCATTGTTGCTCTGCTTTTCAACATAATCCGCACTCTGCAGGTGGCAGTATTGAATGGAACACAAGTATACCCATGGGAAATGCTCTACATGCTGTGTGGCGCCGCAATCGCAGCTGTCACATGGGCGTTCTCACACAAAAAGGAAAACTTCCGCATAAGCCGTATAATTACGCTACTTTACCTGCTGCTCATTGCATTTGTATCTGCATTTGCCTCCAGCGTAATTGGCGGACTGGTAGAAACAGTAAACAGAATTCTCTTCGGCGGTGTCCAGAATAAATCTCTTACAGAATATTTTGTCCGTGCATTCATGGGCGAAAATCTCGGACTTTTCGTTTCCTGCGTCATAGCCCGCATTCCCATGACCGTAATGGATCGCGTCATCTGCACTTTCGCAGGATATGGATTGTACAGGATTGCAAGACACAGGTAAAACATGTACAATATTCTACCCCCCCCCCCCACATTACACACAGCACAAATATAATTAAAGCCACAACCGACACCTCTCAGGAATATATCCCGTCAGCAGAGGAACTGCAGCAGATAGTGCATTCTTTTGTCGGGTTCTTTGTATTTTTCTCCCTGCTGGCAATACTCATTCTTATTGTACTCACGATAATACTCATTCAATTCAGTAAATCATGGCACAGCAAAAAAGAATCGGCAGAATACCTGATGCACGTAATTCAGGCACAGGAAGAAGAACGCAGCCACCTGTCGTCAGAACTGCACGACTCTCTGGCTCAGAATCTTAGGGTTGCAATGACGCTTATGGAAGATGACAAAATACGCTCCATATTGAAAGAGTGCATATCATCCGTCCGCTCAATCTGCTACAACCTTGCTCCTCCAGACCTTACAACTGCAAAGCTTTCGGATGCCATAAAATCTCTATGCCTGAAATTCCAGAACGAAAACAAAATAGAAGTGTCGCTTGCTATCCGGCAGGATGCAGAGCCTCTCGTTGACTCTGAAAACCTTACTCTGCTGCAGCGTACAAGCCTGTACCGCATTGTACAGGAACTTTTTACCAACGTGCAAAAGCATGCAAAGGCTGGAGAAGTTTCCGTAATCATCCGCAGGGAGTCCGAAGAGGAACAGGAAGGGCTGTACATGAGTGTTGCCGATGACGGAGTAGGATTTGACCTGCAGGAAAAAAGAGATGCAGACAGCTCCGGAGGATTCGGACTTAAAGGCATCCGTCAACGCGGCATGCAGCTGGACGGAAGAATTGACATCAGCTCGGAATCTGGATGCGGTACGGAGGTGACGCTTTTTGTTCCCATAAAAGCATTCACAAGGAAGGATATATGACAGGCAGTTATTTTCTGGTGGAAGATCACGCCCTGATGAGACAAGGCATAATTGATTACATAACAAAGCACTCCAACTACGTCTGCTCAGGCACGGCATCAAATACTGATGAGTTTGTGTCGCAAATGTCCAATAGCGGCAAAGTGCTTCCAGACATACTCATTACTGACTTGGGGCTGGGAGATGACAGTAAGCAGGGGCTTTCACTTATCAAAATCAGCCGTAAACAGTTTCCGGGCATTAAGATAATGGTATACTCAATGTACGATGATCCCGGCACAATCAAGGCTGCAATGCAGGCTGGTGCTGACGGCTACATCTGCAAGGACAGTGAGGAATCCGCCATCATCAGAGGGCTGGAGGCTGTACAGCAGGGGCGACGTTACATAGATCCTTCTGTTGCAGCGAATGTCGTCGTATTCGAACAAATTCTTTCGGTGTTCACCAGCCGTGAACAGGAAATCTTAAACCTTATAATGCGTGATAAGACTAATTCAGAGATTGCCGAGCAGCTGGGCATTCAGAAACGTGCGGTAGAAAACTACATCAGCCGCATCTACAACAAAAGCGGAATGTCTTCACGCGAAGAGTTGCGCCGCTACTGGCAGGTAATGTCCAGTAAATAAAAAATTCCCCATGTACAGGTCGTACATGGGGAATTTTTTTATCATCAAATTATTTTTTATTTTGCCAGATATTCGTTAATTGCAGCGGCGGCTTTGCGGCCTTCGCCCATTGCAAGAATAACTGTTGCAGCACCAAGAACAATGTCTCCACCAGCCCAAACTTTAGTCATGCTTGTAGCCTGATTTTCGTCAACAGTAATGTGACCGTGTGGGTCTGTCTTGATTTCTGGAGTTGTCTTTGGAATGAGAGGGTTTGAATTGTTACCAAGAGCAACAATAACAGCATCACATGGAATTTCATGCTCACTGCCTTCAATAGCAACAGGTCTACGGCGACCAGAAGCATCAGGTTCTCCAAGTTCGTAGCTCAAAGCCTTAATGCCTGTTACTTTGCCAGTTTCCTTATCGCCCAAAATCTCAACAGGGTTTTCAAGGAACTTAAATTCTACGCCCTCTTCCATTGCATGAGCAACTTCCTCACGACGTGCAGGAAGTTCATTCTGAGTACGGCGGTATACAATGTAAACCTTTTCTGCACCCAGACGCAAAGCCATGCGTGAAGCATCCATTGCAACATTACCGCCACCACATACAACAACAGTCTTTGCCTCATAGTAAGGAGTGTCAGCCTTGTCTTTAAGGTAAGCCTTCATAAGGTTTGCACGGGTAAGATACTCGTTTGCACTGAATACACCAATGTAGTTTTCACCAGGAATGCCAAAAAACTTTGGAAGCCCCGCACCTGTTCCTACGAATGCAGCATCAAAACCTTTTTCGGAAAGGAACTGCTGAATTGTAGATGTGCGTCCAACAAGATAGTTGTACTCAAACTTAACGCCCATCTTTTCAAGATTAGAAACTTCGTTCTGAACGATTGCCTTTGGCAGACGGAACTCAGGAATTCCATAAACCATAACGCCACCAGCTTTCTGGAAAGCTTCAAATACTGTTACGTCATGACCAGCACGGCGGCAGTCTGCTGCTACAGTAAGACCAGCAGGACCAGAACCAATAACAGCAACCTTCTTTCCTGTAGGAGAAGCTACAGCTGCAACGGTTTCAAGCTTGTTCTCGCGCTCATAATCTGCAACAAAGCGTTCCAGGCGACCAATGCTTACAGCCTTTTCTGCATCCTTATATACTTTACCTACAGTACACTGTCCCTGACACTGCTTTTCCTGTGGACATACACGTCCACAAATTGCAGGAAGCAGGTTTGTCTGTTTAATAATGTCTACGGCTTTTTTGAATTCACCCTTTGCAACTTCTGCAATGAACTCAGGAATCTGTACGTTTACAGGACATCCTGAAACACAAGGCTTGTTCTTGCACTGAAGACAGCGGTTTGCTTCTACAACAGCCTGTTCCTTTGTGTATCCAAGAGCAACTTCTGTCATCTGGCGGGCACGAACCAAAGGCTCTCCAGATGGCATTTCCTGCTGAGGAATTGCCATGCGGTCTTTGTTGCCCAAAGGAGCAGAAGCTACCTTCTCCTGAATCTTTGCATATTCTGCTTTTCCAATTTCTGCTAATTTTTCAGCACTGATATGTTCTGACATTTTATTCTCCCTTATTTTGCAAGCTTTGCTGCTTCCATCTCCATCTTGCATTTATGGAAGGCTTCTGTTTCCTGAGGCTTGAATGACTTCATGCGGAGCATCATATTGTCCCAGTCAACCTGATGTGCATCGAAATCAGGACCGTCAACGCAAACAAACTTTGTTTCGCCGCCAACAGAAACACGGCAACCACCGCACATACCTGTTCCGTCAATCATGATTGTATTAAGGGAAACTGTTGTCTTGATGTTATATTTCTTTGTTGTCAAAGCACAGAACTTCATCATTATAGGAGGTCCAATTGCAATAACTTCTGCAGGTGGAACATCGCTCTGGCACAATCTTTCAAGAGGAACTGTTGTAACACATTTTTCACCTGCACTTCCGTCGTCTGTACAGATGATTACCTCGTCACAAACAGCTTTCATTTCGTCAACAAAAATCAAAAGGTCTTTTGTACGTGCACCTTCAATAAGGATGACTTTGTTACCAGCAGCTTTAAGAGCCTGTACAATAGGATACAATGGAGCTGTACCAAAACCACCTCCAACGCAAACAACAGGACGATCATATTTATTGATTTCTGATGGAGTTCCTAAAGGTCCGAGTACTCCAGCAAGATAATCACCTGCGTTCAGCTGAGCAAGCTTGTATGTAGATGCTCCAACTGGCTGGAAAGCAATAGCAACCCAACCTTCTTCTGCGTTTGCGTCCGCAATTGTAAGCGGAATGCGTTCGCCAAGGTCTGAGTCAACCTGCACAATAAGGAACTGACCAGCCTTGCGGTTTTTTGCAATGTCGGCAGCTTCAAATTTCATGTAAAAGACATTCTCAGAGAGCTGTCTCTTTTCGAGGATTTTGTTCATATATTCACCCTTACACTAAAAGTTTACAAGGAAAAATGCAAATTTATGCAGTGATTATACAATAATGCAAATGATTATACAATAATCATTTATATAGAAAATATTTAAAAATAACTCTTGCATTTCTGCAAAAGTGTGCTATCATTAAATTATAGCAAGGAAAGAGATGAGGACTTACACCGGCTATACGAAGGGAGGCGTTATGCAGTTTCCGACAAAGAGGCCTGACTCCTCAGGAGTCTCTTAACGATTAACACCCCACCTGCGGTGAAAAAGCAGGAAAATCCTTTCATTTATTGCCCTTCACAATGAAGCATGGCAATCTATAAACCGCCACAAGTTGGCGGTTTTTTTTATGTTTATGCATTTAATTACCGTCTGATACATAAAACAGTATTTCTTTCGGATTATTGAACCGCCGAACATGTAACTCTGGAGGAGTAGTTCCGTCAGGCTGCCACACAGCCCTGTATCTGAAAATAGCAGAAAAGTCTTCTTCTTTATCTTTCCATCTCACATAAACCGACTGGTCTGCATAAAGCTTAAAGCTTTCTGGCAATCCGCCCTCAAGCACAGTTACTTCTATGTATTCATAGCCGTAAGCCCTGCTCTTGAATTGCCAACTGACAGAGTTTGCTAAATCTTCCACATCACTAAAAAGGCAACCAGTAAAAAGAACAAGAACGGCAATTAAAGGCACAACAAAACACAAGCGTTTTACATGTCTCATAAATGCCTTAAACTTTTACCTTATCCAAAACTTTTCCTATGCTGTCATGGATAACAAGGTCGGCAATGCTGTCACTTTCTGTTGCGTCGCGATTAATAAGTACAAGATGATTTCCGTGGAAGGCATTAATGAATCCTGCAGCTGGATATACAGTAAGAGAAGTTCCGCCAATAATGAGCATGTCAGCTTCCTGCAATGCTCGGATGGAAGCTGTCACTACATCATCATCAAGGCTTTCTCCGTACAGGACTACATCAGGCTTGATTATGCCGTTACAGTTTTTGTCTTCACAGCGAGGAACACCTTTTTTATCTTTATTGTTACGGACATATTCCACATCATATTTTTTACCGCAGGAAACACAATGATTGCGAAGAACACTACCGTGCACTTCAAGCACGTTTTTACTTCCTGCAGCCTGATGCAGTCCATCTATATTCTGAGTAATAACAGCTGTCAGCTTGCCTTTCTGCTCCAGCTCTGCCAGTTTAAGATGTGCAACATTAGGCTTAATGCCTGTAACCAAAAGCTTTGCACGGTAGAATTTATAGAACTCAATCGGGTTATCTGCAAAAAATCCTGCACTCAATATTGTCTCAGGTGGATAAGCCCATTCCTGATGATATAAACCGTCTACACTGCGGAAGTCAGGAATGCCGCTTTCAGTGGAAACACCAGCTCCTCCAAAAAAGACAATGCGGTTACTTTCCGTAATCCATTCCTGCAACATCGATTCCTGTTCTTTAGTTTCTGCCATAGCAACTCCTTGCCGTTATCATTCTATTATACTATCATATCGGCATGAATGTTGTCATTATACAGCCACCACTTGTTCAGTTAAACACAGCATACCCATCAGGTGCATATCTTGCTTCTTTTTTCAGACAAGCAGGACACAGCGTAAAGTGGCACGACCTTAGCATTCAGCTGTTTTCACGCATTTTCTGCAAAGAAGGTCTTCAAACGCTTTTTGAAAAAAGTGAAAAAAAGGCACTGGACATTGCGCAGAAAGCACAGGAAAAAGGCGACACGGCAACATCATCAAACCTGTACCGCTATCTTTCGCAAAAAGACGTGTGGGCACAGTGGATAGACTCAATTACCGCAATTCTCAAAGACGGCGGCACAGCAGGCGGCTCCATAAGCGGTCGTGAACTATGCCACCGTTTTCTTTTTTCGCCACATGCACCACGCGGCAACAGAATGGAAACATATCTTGAAAATTTGGATCATGAGCCTTCTATTGACGATGCACGTTTTCTGGCAAGTTTAGCCCTTGCCGACCTTGCGGATTATATAACCGTTGCCTTTGACTCGGAATTTGCACTTGTGCGTTACGGAGAATCGCTTGCCATTAGCGAAACCAGTTTTGCAGACATTACCAAAGGCATACATTCTCCAATACTGGAAACTTTCTATAAACCAATCCTGAATGATGTTCTGAATGACATAACCGCCACCCCTACCGAAAACGAAAAGCTACTGGTATGCATTAGTGTTCCGTTTCCTGGCACTTTTACGGCAGGGCTGGTTACGGCACAGCAGTTCAGGCACAAATTCAACGACAATGCTTTTATTGTAATGGGTGGCGGCTTTGTAAATACAGAACTACGCGATACAGAAGAAAAAGAGCTTGCCTCATTTATAGACGCCATCAGTTATGACCGCGGATACGGTTCATACCAAGCATTGTTTGAAAGTGGACTTCTTACAAAGGGAACATGCATAACACAGCAACAAAAGCCATTATTTAAGCTTCGTCTTTTTACGAATGACATTATCATTGCTCCATTGAATGAAAAAGATGATGAGCAGGCAAAGATGATGCAGGAGTTTGAAAACGGCAAGACTTCCGAAATCGTACCAGACTACAGCGATATAGATTTTTCGCAGTATCCGCGTATGACGGATGATACAAACCCTATGCAACGAATATGGTCAGACGGAACTTGGATAAAAGCATACCTTGCTCACGGCTGCTACTGGCATCAGTGTGCTTTCTGCGATGTCACTTTGGACTATGTTGCTTCGTACCGTATGACACACATTCAAAACCTTTTTTATGGCCTTAAAGAGCAGACAGCAAAACACGGTGTTTACGGTATTCACTTTGTAGACGAAGCCATGCCGCCAAAAGCAATGGAACAGTTTGCTTCACTTAATGCACAAAACGGCAACAGCATATCATTCTGGGGAAACATCCGCTTTGAAAAAGTCTTTTCCCGTGACATTGCAGATTTTCTTTCCTACGGTGGTCTCATAGGTGTTTCTGGCGGCATTGAAATTGCCACAGGTTCTGGATTGGATGACATACACAAAGGCACAGACATTCATTCCATAGTAAACGCCTGCTGTGCATTCAAAGAAGCAGGCATTCTTGTTCATGCATACATGATATACGGCTACTGGAAAGAAAGAGCTCAAGATCTTATTAATTCCATGGAAACGCTGCGACAATTCTATGAAGCCGGACTTTTAGACAGTTCTTTTTGGCATAAATTTACACTTACACGACATTCCCGCATTTACAAAGAATGGCAAGAAGGCAAACATCCAGAACTGCAACCGATATTTCCCAAAAATACAGGTTTGTTTGCAAAGAATGGCTTACACTTTGAAGGTGAGCAAAAATCACAGAAATTCGGAAATGGCCTTAATGCAGCTCTTACTTCATGGATGCACGGCGAAGCATTAGATGCACCTGTAGGGTCCTGGTTTAATTTCAAGACACCACTCCCAACAATTCCCCAAGACTACATAGAAAAAGCCATAACTACCTACGAGCATAAAAGAGATTCAGCATATAAAAGCCCCGTAAAGCTTGAAAAATGCTGGTGGCTTGCAGGACAGATTATTGCTACAAAGCCAGATACACTTACATGGATTTATATGCAGGAAACTGTTGAAATGCATGTACATGGCAATATAGTACAGCTTGTTCCACAACTTATGCGGCTTATTATGCAGTTACAACCAGAATATAAAAAAAGAGATAAAGCCGTACAGGAACTAAAAGAATTTCTTGACAGTTACACACAGGCACAGCCATTTGTTCAAAAACTACGCGGGAAAGGATTGGTACAAATCTAACTAATTTTCAAGTTAACTTTAGATAATTCAAAAATCTTTGACATTATTGAGCTTCTTCAGGCAGTTAATAAATTCTTCTTTTATAATAGGGCGGGCATAATAGAACCCCTGTCCATAATTTGCACCAAGCTTTTCAACAAAGTCATGCTGTTCTTTTGTTTCAATGCCTTCAACAGCAACTTCAAATCCCATTTCTTTAAGCATGTTTACTGTATGAATTAAGAAAATGCGTGCAGAATCTGAGTCATTCATTTTTTTAAAGATGGAACGGTCTATTTTTACAGTACCAAATCCCATAGAAAAAAGTGAAGAAATATCAGTATGTCCCGTACCATAATTATCAAGAGCAAGGAAAAAACCCATATCATGCATATTACGAAGATTATGCAGCGCAGAATTTACATTCATTAAAGATGATGTTTCACATACATCTATGTAAATGCGCTCCGTACGAAGACCATAAAAATCAAGAATTTCTTTAAAAAGAAACGGCAAATCATTCTGTAAACACTGAGCGGCAGAAAGATTTACAACAACTCCAGAAAGACCAACTTGCTTTGAAACAGGCTCTGATATAAAACTACAGACCTTATCCATAAGGAAAAGCCCGATTTCACGGATTAATCCTGTTTTTTCAGCAATAGGAAGCCACTCTTCATTTGGAATGTAGTTACCATCAAGGTCTAACAGGCGAACAAAGGCTTCAGCTCCGTGACAACAATTTCTCTGAAAATCCCATACAGGCTGATACAGCACTTGAAAAGACTGTTCTTCAAGTGCTTTTTTTATTGCACTAGTAACTGTTGATTCATGCTGAAGGAAATGCAACTGATGATCTTTTATAAAAGAAACCCTGTTCCGCAATTTCTCTTCAGTTGAATCAATAAGAAACATCATGGAATCAAAGGAACGTAAATCCAAAGGAATATTTATTGTTCCTAAAATAACGGACATAGGAATGCTATAATTATTAAGAGTCCAGTCTTTATTGAACTTTTCATTTATAGACTCTGTAATATGCTTTGAATAACTCAAATGATCTTCATCTATGACAATTGCAAAAGTGTAATGATTACAATCATAGATAAAACGTCTGTCTACTATAAGAGTTTCTAGATAATCCGCAATATTCATCATCAGTTCATTCATTAAATCCACACCAAGAAGTGAAATTAAAGAACGGACATTGCATATCTTTATCAGAATAATAGTGTACAATCGTTTTGAATTAAGCATTTTTACAAGATTTTTTTCAAATGTCCGACGGTTATACACTTTTGTATTTACATTCATAAGATCGCTCTCATTTTCCACAGAAAATAAAATGTAATGCATCATTAGAGTTCTGGCAAACATTTCAATATTAACAGTTGTAAAGAAATACTGAAAAATAGCCGCCGTAGGACTGCAAATAACAATCAAGATTAATACACCTGTCTGAAAATCTGTAAATGCACTTTTATACCTTAAGCTGATATACACACAAATAATCATATAAAGCATCATAGAACTTAAGGCAAAAGGAAGATACAGCCATCCATTATGATAAAAACCATCACTCAAATAGAATATATTTTTATTAAACAGGTTCTGAACTAACAATCCGATATCAAAAAAAACAGGAATAGTATAAATCAGAAGGAAAACAGGTTTACGAGCCTTTATTCTGCCTGTTACGGCAAGAAAATACAGACACAGAAGATAAGCCATGGTACTGCGGATAAAAAGATAAACCGTCTCTAAAAAATAGATAATACCATCAGGAAACCAGAAACGATCATTTAGCATAACGCATGCACATAAATCTGCAAATGTTGCAATTACACAAGTAAAAACAAGTGCCAGAAATATTTTATTTTGAAAGTTCGACACTTCTTTTTTAGTAAAGAAAAAGTATGTCATTACGAAACATACAACAAGAGCAAAAATACCATAATGAATATTATAAATAGGGTGCATTAATTCTATTTTAACACCATTATCTTAGAAAAGAAAGCTAATAATATATAAATAGATAAGCAAGTTATCCACAGGATTTGCGGAGTTATTAACAGTTTTTCACAGTTTTGAAAGGTAAGGAATTACAAACTTTTCCACAAGCTAAATATATATATTATAATAAATAGAAAAACTTACCACAAAAATACACATCTGGTTACCCACATATTTAGCACACAAATTCACCATTTATCCACAGAATTCAATCAAGATTTTACAAGTTATGAACAAATTATTATATTTGTTGTATAATCGCGGCATGAAATCTCAATTAACTACACTTTGTTACATAGAAAAAGATAACAGTTACCTCATGCTTCACCGAATATATAATAAGAAGGATGACGAAAACCGCGACAAATGGATTGGCGTGGGAGGACACTTTGAGCAGGGCGAAAGCCCCGAAGACTGTCTTTTAAGGGAAGTAAGGGAAGAAACAGGACTTACTCTACATTCCTTCAAGTTCAGAGGCATTGTTACGTTTGTTTCAGACGACAATCCTGCTGAATACATGTGCCTGTACACATCGGACGATTTCAGTGGAAATCTCATAGAGTGTACGGAAGGCAAATTAGAATGGGTTTTAAAAGAACACATAGAAAAACTGACATTATGGGAAGGAGACAAAATCTTTCTGCGGCTGCTGGCTCAGGGAGCTCCGTTTTTTTCACTGAAACTTGTGTATAAAAACGGAAAGCTCATTGAAACAGCTCTGGACGGAAAGGTAGGTACAACAACATGATTAATGTAAAACGATTTATTATGGCTACGGTTGCTGCTGCATTTACACTATGTTCTGTGTTTGCCGACTCAGAAACAAAAGTTCAGCTGGCAAAAAAAGTTGGTGAACTGTCATGGTCAAAAACAATAACATACCCTGACATCATGTTCAAAAATGCAGACGAAGGTTCTGTTATTCGCATTTCTGCAACACAGACAAAAGCGGACTATCATAAACTCAAGGTTTATGCAATGACAGACGGTTGGACAGAACTTGGTTACGGCGGTGTTGGTGGCGCAGAATTCAACAATGGCGAAATCACAGTGGACAGAGTTTCCGGCACAATCGTAATTACGCTTACACAGCAGGAAGCCTATAATCTTAGAAAGCACGGCATGGCACTTCATGGTTTTGGTCTTTCCGTTAAAAAAATAGAACTTCGCAACCCAGAAAAAGAAGAAGGTCTTTTTGACTTAGGCAACTGGCAGAGTTTTGGCGTTCCAGCCTCACAGTTCCAGGGAATTGACAATTTTTCTATTCAGATTATTACAAACCGCTCTCCATCAGAAAAGGGAGCTACTTATTTTAATATCAAACTGTATGTAGACAATACAAACCCATGGCGCACTGTATACAAGGGAAAAGTTACCTCTGCTGCAGAAGATGTACGCATTCAAGATGATTTAATCTTCCTTGTAAAAGCAGACAACTCAGTAATCTACACTCCAACAGACAAAGAACGCGAAGCCATTAAGGAAAACGGACTGCGCATACAGGGATACGGAATGCTCGTAATGGAAGTAAACACAGTAAACGAAAAAGGCGAACAGCTTGTAGCAGTAAGTCAGGAAGAATCCACTGCAGACCCAACAGCAGCAAAGGGAACTCCATTTGCAAAACACGGAAAACTGCACGTATCAGGAACTTCTCTTTACGACAGCAAAGATCAGAAATTCCAGTTGTACGGAATGTCTACACATGGTCTTTCATGGTTCCCAGAATATGTATCAGAAGAAAGCTTTGCAACACTCCGCAATGACTGGAACACAAACTGTGTACGCCTTGCAATGTATCCTGGCGATTATCAGGGCTACTGCAATGGTGGTAATCAGGCAGAGTTAAAGGATGTTGTATGCAGAGGCATTGAAGCTGCAACAGCACAGGGAATGTATGTAATCGTAGACTGGCATGTTCACAACGACAATCCTAATACATACAAAGATGAAGCTAAGAAATTCTTTGCCGAAATCTCTAAGAAATATGCAAATTATGGAAACGTTTTGTACGAAATCTGCAACGAACCAGTAAATGCAGACTGGGATTCCCAGATTAAGCCTTATGCAGAAGAAGTTATTCCTGTTATCCGTGCAAATGCTCCAGATGCAATTGTTATTGTAGGAACAAATACCTGGTCACAGGATGTAGACAAAGCCGCTGCAAATCAGATAAAGGCTTTCAAAAACATCATGTACACATTCCACTTCTATGCTCACACACATACAAAAGACATGCGTACAAAGCTTGAAAATGCAATAAAGCTTGGTCTGCCAGTATTCATTACAGAGTTTGGCACTTGTGACGCTTCTGGTAACGGCGGCTATGATGAACAGCAGACAATGGAATGGTTCAACCTTATTCAGAAATATAATTTGAGCCACATAAACTGGAGTTTGTGCAATAAGGATGAAACTGCAAGCGTAATTTCAAGCAGCTGTAAAGCTCAGTCTGGATGGAAAGAAAGCGATCTTACACCATCTGGCAAGTTTATAAGAAGTCACTTCAGAACATTAAAAAAATAATAGATAAACCTTCCCCCAACCGCCCTTTGCAATGGCTAAAAGCTGATTGCAAGGGGCTTTTTTTATGCATTGGGAAAATTTCTAAGATATTGAATAGGTCTGATTATCTATTTTCTGCATTCCAATGCTTTTCCAAAAGATTTCAGCATTGGTATCCTTAGCATCCAGAAGGATTTTTTTTGCACCAGTTTCCAGCATAAGACGTTCAAGAGCAATAGTGCCTATGCCTATGTGTCGGAATTCTTTGTTTACTTCAAACAAATCTATGCAGAGCGTGTCGCCAAGCATTTTGTACACGCACACAGCTTTTAGAAAACCCGATGAGGGCTTGTAGTCAAAAATCATGAACTGCTCATCTTTAAGCATGAACGAAAACTCACCGTTTTCTGTGTACGACTTTAATAGAGGAAAATTATCCCAACCTTCCATTGCCATGTACGATTCAAATATGTCACAATCAATAATTCTGTAATTCAAATTCATAGCAGTTATATTTTACCACAATTTGCATAAAACGGTAGTTTTTCAGCAAAAAATAGTGTGCACACCACAATTTTATCTGCTAAAATTAAATAAATATGCAAGAAACATTTCAATATGAAGATTTGCAGAAAAATTCACTGCATTTTGCCAAACTGGACATTAATCGCAAAAGCCGCACGGGGTTTGAAGAAACCGTGTTCTGCCAAGGTAAAAAAACAGAACATCTCATAGAAATTTACAAACGCCTTTACGAAAAAAACGGACGGGCATTCGGCACAAGGGCAGATGCACAGCAGGCAAAAGCGTTGCAGAAAGAATTTCCACAGGCACAGTACGATGAAACCTCTCATATATTAAAGATTTCAGGCACACAAACTGTAGAGCCAATTGGATGCATTGCAGTATGCACGGCAGGAACAGCAGATATTCAAGTAGCAGAAGAAGCCGCCCAGACTGCAGACTTCTTTGGTGCAAGGGTAGAACGCTACTATGACGTGGGTGTTGCAGGACTGGACAGATTGCTTGCCCATATTGAAAGAATAAGAAAGGCAAATGTCATTATTGCCGTCGCAGGAATGGAAGGGGCTTTGCCGAGTGTAATAGGCGGCTTAGTAAGCGTACCAATAATTGCCGTACCAACTTCCATAGGCTATGGAGCTAATTTTTCAGGACTTTCAGCACTGCTTGCCATGCTCAACTCATGTGCAAACGGCATATCCGTAGTTAATATAGATAATGGTTACGGTGCAGGATATAACGCGGTAATGATTAACCGCCTTGCAGTACAGGGGAACAGACAATGAAACAATCACTTTATTTAGAATGTGCAGGTGGAATTAGCGGCGACATGACTGTAGCAGCTCTTATTGACGCAGGGGCAGACAAAAAGGCACTTCAAACTGCACTGGATTCAATTCCGCTTACGTTTAAAACAGAAATTTCTCGTGTTAAGAAAAATGGCATTGATTGCTGTGATTTTGCAGTAATTCTCGAAGACGAAAATCATGATCATGATATGGAATATCTTTTTGGGCATGAACACGGACACTCTCACGAACACGAACATACACATCACCATGAGCATAGTCACGAACACACACATGAGCACGAACACCACCATGCCCACACCCATCGTGGAATGAGCGAAATTACACAGATAATTCAGTCAACACAAATGACCGACAAGGCAAAAACACTTGCCCTATCTATATTTTCCATAATTGCAAAAGCAGAATCTAAGGCACACGGCATTCCCTTAGAACAAGTTCATTTTCATGAAGTAGGCGCAGTAGATTCAATAGTAGACGTAATTGCAATGGCAGTCTGCTTTGACAGCCTTGATATACAGAAGGTTTATGTACCAAGAATGTTTGAAGGCTGTGGAACAATCCGCTGCCAGCACGGCATTCTGCCCGTACCTGTTCCAGCAGTAGCAAACATTGCACAGGAATATTCCCTGCCCATAGAGCTTTCTTCTGCAAAAGGAGAATTCATTACCCCTACAGGAGCAGCCTTTGTAGCAGCAGTCCGTACATCAGGCTCATTGCCTAAAGGCATTACCATACTCCGCACTGGAATGGGAGCAGGCAAACGCACTTATGAGCATCCAAGCATTCTTAGGGCAATGATTATTAACGAACAATCTTGCGAAAATAACGCAGATGGCGACAGCATCCTAAAAATAGAAACAAACATTGATGACTGTACTGGCGAAAATTTAGGCTTTGTAATGGAAGAATTATTTGCCGCAGGAGCAAGAGACGTATTCTACACCCCATGCTACATGAAAAAGAACAGACCTGCCTGGGTCTTAAACGTAATCTGCACCGAAAAGACCTGTCCAGATATGGAACAGATTATCTTTAAGAACACAACTACTATAGGCATGCGAAAATTCAAGGCAGACCGTGCTACCCTTCAACGTAAAGTAATGAAGATTCAGACAGAATTTGGCACCGCCCAGGTAAAATGCGTGCAAATCGGCGACAAAAAAAGATATTATCCTGAATATGAAAGTGTTGCTACTTTAGCAAGAAAGAGTAACCTTGCATTTTATGACATATACAATGCAATAATAAAGGCTGCCGACAAACTGTAATGCTTACAGCAGCCAGGCAGCCTTAAATTTATTTTGCTACAAATTTATTTCTTAGTTGTCTTCTTTTTTCCAGCAGTCTTTTTGGCTGCTGTTTTTGTTGCAGAAGCTTTTTTTCCAGCAGTTTTTGCATTTGCAGTAGTCTTAGCCTTGCCTTTTGCTCCAGCCTTAGTCTTTGCTTCTGTTTTTGCAGCCTTAGCTTTAGCAGCCTCAGCCTTTTCTCTAAGTTTAGCCAAAGCCTTTGCACGCTGGCTTATTTTCTGTACAGAGAAATCCTTAAACAGACCTGCCATTGAAATATTTTTATCCTCAGCAATCATCTGAGCACCAGTCTGAGCCAGCCACATCTTAAATGCATTAGCTTTTTCTGAGTTTACAGAGAACAGGATGCGCAGCATATTGGCAGTATTTGCGAACTTAGCTTTCTGAACACCACCTGGTGTTTCTACAGGAAGAAGAACTATCAGGTCTTCCCATACTGTGCTAAGGGATGTATCGCGTTTTCTGAGCTTCTTTATATAATCATCAGTATCGCTATTATCCTTAAAAAATGTTACGACATCGGTTACACAATAGTACCAATCCCGTTCCTCTTCATTCCATTCTGAACGAATAGACTTGTCATTAAAAATTTTTCCACCGATTTTTTGTGTTTTCATACCTTTAATCATAACACACTTACACCCCCTCGTAAAGTAAAAAATTATATTATTTTAAGGAACGTGCTTTTTCTTCGTTTATTATATCATCTCAAACGAATTTTTTAGTCCCTCTGTGTCTACTTTTATTATAGAAGCACACACTTTTCCCCTGAATCAAATTTATACAATAAAATTTAGTTTTTTTTCGGTCGGTGAACACTACATTTTTACACTTGACCGACCAAAATATCGTGTTTATAATGGTTTTATGGTCGGTAGAAAACAAGAAACTCAGGAATTGAATAATATTTTTAACTCAGGTAAAGCAGAACTGGTTGCCATATATGGTCGTAGACGTGTCGGCAAGACATACCTCGTTGATGAAACTTTCAAGAATAGAATCACATTCCGTCATGCAGGCTTGTCTCCTGTAGAAGAAGGAACTCCAGAAGGCAGCAGCCTAAAAAAACAGCTGGAACACTTTTATTTTTCACTTCAACTTCACGGAATGCAAAAGTCTCACAGACCTCAATCTTGGCTCGAAGCATTCTTTATGCTAGAGCAGCTTCTACAGTCAAAAGATAACGGAGAACGTCAGGTTGTTTTTCTTGATGAACTTCCATGGCTCGATACTCATGGCTCTGGTTTTATCACTGCCTTTGAAGGCTTCTGGAATACCTGGGCATGCCACCGCTCAAATATCATGGTTGTAGTTTGTGGAAGTGCAAATTCCTGGATTCTCGACAAACTCATAGATAATCATGGAGGTCTTTATAACAGGGTCACTCATGAACTAAAGCTGGAACCATTTACCCTTGCTGAATGCAAGGAATTTTTCAAATCCAATAATCTCGTCATTTCCGACTACGACATAGTTCAAAGCTATATGATCTTCGGTGGAATTCCGTTTTATCTCGGATATTTTGAACGCGGCTTAAGTCTTGCTCAAAACGTCGATAAACTTCTTTTTGTTTCAAAAGCAAAACTAAAGGATGAATACAATCGTCTTTTCGAATCAGGTTTTTCTAATCCTGAAATAATGAAATCAATTGTAAATCTTTTGAGCCAGCTGAACGCGGGTTACACACGAAAAGAAATTGTTGAGAAATTGAAGATAACAGATAGCGGGCATCTTTCAAAATATCTTAAAGCTCTTATTGCAAGCGACTTTGTTATTGAATATGTTCCTTTCGGATTTGGTAAACGAGAAACTCATTACAAACTTGTAGATTCTTTTTGTAAGTTCTGGCTTAAATTTGTAAATGATAAAGAATCTCTGGACTCAGCCTTCTGGCAGCCTAACGTTACATCAAACCAAATTAACAGCTGGAGAGGATTTGCATTTGAGAACGTATGCTTTAATCATATTAAACAGATTAAGAGCGCACTTGGAATCAGCGGAGTCATTACTACTCATTCTGCCTGGTCAAAACGCCCAGACGAAACTGGTGAAAAAGGAGCTCAGATAGATTTACTTATTTCACGAAACGACAATGTAGTAAATATGTGTGAAATGAAATTCTACAGCGAAGAATTTTCAGTTAATAAGGATTATCATGAAACTCTTATTAAACGTCAAAATCTTTTAAGCACAATGATTCCCAAAAAGTCTGTTGTGCACGGAACATTAATTACCACCTACGGTCTAACTTATAACGAATATTTCGGTGATTTCATCAATACCATCACCATGAAAGATTTATTCAAGGACTGATTGATAATTAATTGTCCTTATCTCCGAAAATCACAAAAGTCTTCATACTTTACTTATAAATAAGTCAAACGTAAATTTTATTGAATATTTATAAGTAAAAGTATATTTAGCTAGATTGAAATCAGAAACAGTTACTTTAAATTCAACTTCTTTGTCTTTTGGCGTTGGAAATGTAAAATATCCCAAATGATAATTTGACCAATAATAATCAGTTGAACCAGAATACGTTGAAAATGAAGTATAGAAATCTTTTTCATAAGGGTAATAATCTATAGGATATTCATATATATCATGCTCTTTGCCATCTAAAATCAAACTAATACTATCAATATTATACTTATAGGAATCTGATTTTGAAAAAACAGAAAATAAAAATCTGCACTTCGCTACGGCTTTTGATTCTGTATAACATAGGGTTGCTTCAGGGATAAGAACAAATATATTTTCATCAACAGTGTAGTCGTCTAAGGCAGGATCAAAAAAATTTTCTTCTAGTGTTTTTGAATATAATTTTTTATCAGAAATATATTCACATATATAATGAGGGTGATATATGCAAGAAGTAAAAAATAACAAAATAACTAAACAGTTTATAGTAAAAAAGATTTTTTTCATTTCTAATGCACCTAAAAGAATTAAAGGATCTACAAAATTGTAAGTTCATTGCTGTTCTAGATATTTCACAAATACAGAACCTTTCCCTGTATCACAGCCCAGAAGTCTCATTGCTGAATCTGGCATATCAGCTTTGTGTCCGTTAAGCCATTGCGAAGTCTCATCATCTAAAAGAGGGAAACTATTTATTTCTAAAAACACCTCTTTATAATGCTCAAGAAGAAACATGGTATCCTTGTTTTTTAATACTTCATAGTATATAGGATTCTTTTCCTCTGGATAATTTTTTATTACTTCAAAACTAGCAGGGGTATTAATCTGCCCATCGTTTATGTCATATACAACTTGCATAGGGCGGAAACCTCCTATAGCAAATATATAGCTAAAAATAAAAGAACCATATTCTTCCCTTCCATCCACTTTTAGTTCTATTCCATCCGCCATCTTTATAGCTAGGACAAAAGTAGATTCATCTGGATTTCCCAACATTTCTACCTCAGATACATTCTTATTTGTAAGAATCATTTTTTCTACTGATTTTTTTCTATTTTCATAAATGCATGGTTCAAAAATAAGATATATAACAGAGAAACCTATGTAGCCTACTATAAATATAATTGAAATGACTAAAATCCTTAATAAAATTGAAAAAGTTTTTGTCATCAGATACCATCTCCTTTAAAATGAGTGCGTAAAACAACACAAAAATACCATTAGGATATTCTGTAACAATAGTTTATAAATATGCAGTGGAAGTTCTTTCTTCTACATAAATCTTTTTAGTTTTCATACTCATTCAGCTTTTCCTTTTTTTCATATTTTTCTTTTATTTGCTCTTTGAGGTACAAAATCTTATACAATTCAAGGCAAACTGTATAAAAGAAAGTTATGAGTAAATTAAAAATATTCACAGAAGAATTATGACTAAGTGTATACCCAATTGAAAAAATATAAACTAAACAAATGAAATTTATTTCAAGTTCTACAGTAATCAAATTTTTCTGTTTCAGTAGACAAGAAAGTATGCAATAATTTTCAAAAACTATGAAACCTATAAGTAACAGTAAAAACAATCTATATAATGCTGTTGTTCTTATTATAATAGAAATAATCAAACATAAGAAATAAACAGATCTAATTATTGTAATGCCTGATATTGTTAATAAAATTTTTCTAGTTTTATTCATTTATAACCTCTTTGGGTATTTTTTTATATCTTGAAAAAAATCTCAATATTTTGATTTATGTTTTTTATATGCTCAAATAATTTCTTAACCTTTTTTCTGGTCAATAGTACAGGCAGATAAAATATTTCATCATCGGTTAGGAGACTGCATACCTCTGGAACTCCAGCGTAACCAAGT
>CAMVEQ010000052.1:0-20281 GCA_947166545.1 uncultured Treponema sp.
ATATTACACCTCATATATGTAATTGCTTTAGATATGTCATTTTTGTACACTTTTTAGAAAAAAAATAACATTTTTTTTTATAAAGTTTGTGCAAAAATAATTTGACGAATTGTAAATATTTTGTATAATAGTACTAATAGGCAAGCGGTTGCCTAACAGAATTGAGGGGATATAATAAATGGCATATCTTATCGGTGTTGATTTAGGAACAAGTGGTACAAAAACAGTTATTTTTGATGAACAGGGCACACCTTTAGCATCAAAGACAATAGAATACCCTTTGTATCAGCCACAGAACGGCTGGGCAGAACAAGATCCTTTGGACTGGTATCATGCAGCATGTGGCAGCATGAAAGAAGTTGTTGCAAAGAGCGGAGTTAATCCGAAAGACATAAAAGGAATCGGCATTAGCGGTCAGATGCACGGCCTTGTAATGCTCGATAAAGACGGAAACGTCCTTCGTAAGAGTATTATATGGTGCGACCAGCGTACTGCAAAAGAATGTGAAGAAATAACTTCAAAAGTTGGTGCCCAGCGCCTTATTGAAATTACTGCTAATCCAGCCCTTACAGGTTTTACTGCAAGTAAAATTATGTGGGTAAAGAACAACGAGCCTGAAGTTTATGCAAAATGTGCTCATATCCTTTTGCCAAAAGATTATGTCCGCTATATGCTTACAGGCGAGTTTGCAACGGAAGTTAGCGATGCAAGCGGAATGCAGTTGCTTGATGTTCCTAACCGTTGTTGGTCTGATGAAGTTTTGACAAAACTTGATATTGATAAATCCCTTCTTGCAAAGGTTTATGAATCTCCAGAAGTAACAGGAAAAGTAACAAAGAAAGCATCCGAACTTACAGGTGTACCAGAAGGTACTCCTGTTGTTGGCGGTGCAGGCGATAATGCCGCTGCTGCTGTAGGAACTGGTACTGTAGAAGACGGTATTGCGTTTACTACAATTGGAACAAGCGGTGTTGTTTTTGCACATACAAGCAAGGTAAGCATTGATCCTAAAGGCCGTGTTCATACCTTCTGCTGTGCCGTTCCTGGTGCATGGCATGTAATGGGTGTTACTCAGGCTGCAGGTCTTTCTCTTAAATGGTTCAGAGACAATTTCTGTCACGAAGAAATGATTGCTGCTGACGGAATGGGCAAAGATCCTTATTTTATTATGGATAAACAGGCTGAACGCATCCCTATCGGTGCAGACAGACTTTTGTATTTGCCATATCTTATGGGCGAAAGAACTCCACATCTCGATCCTGACTGTCGCGGTGTGTTCTTTGGTCTTTCTGCAATGCACACAAGACAGCATTTGCTTAGAGCCGTAATGGAAGGTGTTACATACAGTCAGCGCGATTCTATTGAAGTTCTGCGCAGCATGGGCGTAAAAATTAACGATATGTTGGCTTGCGGTGGTGGCGGTTCTAGTCCATTGTGGCGCCAGATGCTTGCTGATGTTTATAACTGCCCTGTAAAGACGGTTGTAAGTAAAGAAGGTCCTGCACTTGGCGTTGCAATTCTTGCAGGTGTTGGAACTGGCATTTACAAGAGTGTCCCAGAAGCTTGTCATGCTGTTATTAAGACGAATGCACCTCAGATGCCTGTAAAAGAAAACAGTGTACAGTATGAAAAGTTCTACAAGCTTTATACTCAGTTGTATCCTGCTTTAAAAGACAGTTACAAAACTCTGTCAAAACTGTAATTAATTGAATTGATATAAAGGTGGCTGTGTATGAAATTAAAAATTAAAAGCGTTTTTTCAGATAATTTTTCCAAATACGGAAAAGTATTGAAAGGTTATGATGTAAAGGCTTTGCTTGAGACTTTGGAAAGTACAACTCCAATGCCTGCTGATAGTACTGTATATGAACCTGGTGCAAAACAGCTTGAAGACCTTCCTGTGGCAAAGGACTTTAGCTTGAATGCCTATGGCGGAATGCCGATTCAGGTTGGATACTGTAATGGTTTCAATACAAAACTGAATTGTCTTGAATATCATAGAGGCAGCGAGTTGAACATTCCTTCACGGGATGCTATTCTTCTTCTTGCTTCTGTTCAGGATATAAAAAATGGAAGAATCAATTCTAAGAACGTTGAAGCCTTCCGTGTTCCTGCTGGTACTGTTGTGCAGGTATACGAAACAACACTTCATTATGCTCCTTGTTGTGATGTACACGGGGCAGATGTGTCTGAAGGTTTCCGCGTAATAATTGTTCTTCCAAAAGATACGAATACTGCAAAACCAGAAATTACCATACATGATGCAGAGGATAAGCTCCTCTGGGCTAAAAATAAGTGGCTTATAGCTCATCCAGCTTCCGCAGAGGCAAAGCAGGGTGCTTATGTTGGCATTACTGGCGAAAATATTGATATAGCGAAGATATAGTATAGAAATATGCTATTTTAGATATGTAAGGAGAATATCATGGAAAAGATGACAAATATTCCAGACGTAAAACTTGGAATTATTGCTGTAAGTAGAGACTGTTTTATTATCTCTCTCTCTGAAAAAAGACGTGCTGCTATTGTTAAGTCCTTTGGAAGCAAAGGAAGTCTCTACGAGGCAAAGACAACTGTAGAAAATGAAAAGGACATGCTCAAGGCTGTTAAAGAAGTTAAGGATGCAGGCTGTAACGCTCTTGTTGTATTCCTTGGTAACTTTGGTCCAGAAACTCCTGAAACAGAAATAGCACAGCACTTTGACGGTCCTTGCATGTTTGTTGCTGCTGCAGAAGAGACTGGTAAAGATATGATTAATGGTCGTGGAGATGCATATTGTGGAATGCTCAACTGTTCTTACAATCTTAATCTCCGCCATCTTAAGGGCATTATTCCTGAATATCCTGTAGGTACAGCAGATGATATTGCTCAGATGATTGTAGAATTTATTCCAGTTGCAAGAGCAATCATTGGTTTGAAGAGCCTTAAGGTTATTACATTTGGTCCTCGTCCACAGGACTTCTTTGCATGTAATGCTCCTATAAAAGGTTTGTATGACATTGGTGTTGAAATTGAAGAGAACTCAGAGCTTGATCTTCTTATTTCTTACCGTGAGCACAAAGATGATAAGCGCATTGACGAGGTTGTAAAAGACATGGCGGCTGAGCTTGGAGTAGAAGGAAATAACTATCCTGAAATGCTCCCTCGCATGGCACAGTTTGAATTGACTTTGCTTGACTGGGCAGAAAACCACAAGGGAAGCAAAGACTATGTTGTATTTGCAGATAAGTGTTGGCCAGCATTCCCTAAGGAATTCGGCTTTGAACCTTGCTATGTAAACAGCCGTCTTGCTTCACGCGGAATTCCTGTAGCTTGTGAAGTAGATATTTACGGTGCATTGTCTGAGTACATCGGAACATGTGTATCTGGCGAAAGCGTAACTTTGCTTGACATTAACAACTCTGTTCCACAGGACATTTATGATGCAGAAATTAAGGGTAAGTTCTCTTATCCTTATGTTCTTAATGATACATTCATGGCATTCCACTGTGGTAACACACCATTCTGCCGCCTTGCAAAGAGTTCTAAGCCTGGCGTTAAGTATCAGCTCATCCAGCACCGTCTCCTTGAGCCAAAGGATTCTAAGCCAGACTTTACAAGAGGTACTCTTGAAGGTGACATCGCAGCAAGCAAGATTACATTCTTCCGTTTACAGGCTCGTCCAGACGGAAAACTCCAGTCTTACATTGCACAGGGCGAAATCTTGCCTGTACCAACCCGCTCATTTGGTGGTATTGGTGTATTTGCTATTCCAGAAATGGGACGTTTCTATCGTCACGTTCTTATTAGCAAGCAGTATCCACATCATGGCGCTGTTGCATTCAGTCACGTTGGAAAAGCATTGTTTACTTTGTTCAACTACCTTGGTGTAGAAGACATTGCATACAATCAGCCTAAGGGAGTTCTCTATAAGGGAGAAAATCCATTTAACTGATTTGTAAGATAATGGTTTGTTTCTAATATACTCCTCTGACGACAGGCTTTGTTAAAGCCTGTCGTCTTTTTGTCTTCATGTAATATTTGATATATGGATTGACATACATAAAATTTACAAGTATATTTGCTGAATGTTCCATATATATAGAAACATTTTGTTTACTACAGTTTTTTTATGTATCAGTACTTTTTCTTTTGCTGCTACCACAAATAAAACAAATGTAACGGTTGGAGTTACCCCCCGCGAAAAAAGTGTTAGTGATGAAGAGCCTGTTTTTGGCGGTGGTTATTTATTGTTTGATTCAACCATGGGAAATGATTACGTTACTATGGCTGGTAAATTATACTGGCGTTTTAGTAGTGCTGCTAAAGGCGATGATGAAAGCCATAAAATCGATGTAAAAAAAGCAAATATAAAAATACGCCCGTTTGGTACAGTACTGTTTGAAGTGGCTCTTGGAAAATTATATTCTTATGCTTTGCCAGGTTCTTTCTTTCAATTAAGCGAAACTTATACAGGTGCTTCTCGCTGGGGAAAAACAGGAGTTGGTGTTCAGTTTAATTATGCAGGATTTTCAGGTGGACTTGCAGTTCCTGTTACGGAAAGCTATACCGCATTTAAAGATTCCAGAGGTCTTCACGGAGGGCTTTCCTTTGACTTTGCTTCCATTGCATCAAATGTTCCTGTTAAAATAGGAAGCTCTGTATGTTATGATTTTGTTGCAGGAACAAAAGCTACAAAAAAAACAAAAGGAACTCCAGAAAAACGGGAATGGAGTTCAACATTTTCTATTTTGTGGGCACCAAAGTTTAACGGCTTGTTAAAAGCGTTGTCTATATATGCTTCGTATTCAGATAATGCAGAACCTTATGTTGCCAGCAGTACTTTTAAAAAAGTGTCTAATTATAATAAAGTTGGCAAGGCAGATTTTGCTTCATTAAACATAAAAGCTACTATTGGAAAGGTTCAGATTAACTTGGAAGGGGAAGCTGGACGTTCTGTAGAAAGTGATTACATTCCTCTGTATTTTGGAATGCAGACTTATATTCCTATTATAGAACATTTAGGATTTAAGCCTCGTGTATTTTATTATGCTGCTTTAAGTACTAAAGATGAAGATTTATCTCGTGTAGCGTATGAATTGTATCCACGACTTTGGTTTACAAAGGATAGACATACTGTTTCTGCAGGTGCAGATTTTTCTTATATAGAAATAGATACTGATGAATTTGAATGGGAATGGAGCATTCCTTTATACTACGAATGTAGTTTCTAGCTTACCATTCCCATTAATTTTTTAACCGAACAGTTTACGACATTCAAGGTAGAAACGCTTTTCGCTGGCTTCTCCCATGCTGAAACTTTTTCTTGGTAAAGGCCCCCTGCTGTTTATTGTAGCGAAGAAAGAATCTTTTGCTACAGGTGGCAGCAGGATTGAAACGGTACGTTTTTCTTTGCAGTCTTGAGCACCAAGGCGGAATACTTCATCACTGCCATGAATGTAGTCAATTGAAACTGCATCTGCATTCTTTAATGTGGCTATGTATTCATCAAGAACTGGCTGCAGTCTGCTTACGGCAAGTTCCTTTACAGGTGTTTCAAGAAGAATGAATTTGTCTTTTCCGTTTTCTGCCTTTGATACAAAACCGAAGGAAGCAGAAGAATTTTTTACTTTATCTTCAAGCTCTTTTGCTGTTGCACATTCTGTCAAAGTACCGCCAAGTTTGTTTTGTACATAAGAAGTAATTGCATCTGCATCAATTCCAAACAGAACACGGTGAATAGGTTCAAATGTCAAACCTTCATCATAGATGTTTACAATTTCTACAAGTGCGTATCGTACAGGGGAGTCTGTAAGTCCTGTTTCTGCTTTGTATTCATCCCAGACTGCTTTTGCGGTTGCAAGGGAATGATTTCCATCGCCTACTGCAAAAAGGAATGAGCTTCCATCTGGTGCAGTGTTTGCTTTTTTTAATGCATCCAAAGCGGCATGAACGGAATCAAGTTCCTTTTCTGAAGAAACCGCCCAACCTGTTATGTGGCCAGCATTAAGCATAAGGTCGCTGTCATATACAGGTGCGTTTTTCTTAGCCTGCTCTCCTGCCTTTTCAACCAATGAATGCTGTGGATCATTTACAAGAAGCATGATGTGAGGGCTTTCTATAGGTGCATTCTTTCGTATTTCCTTGCGTGGAGGAATGCGGCTTTCAATTGTTGCTTCTGTTGCGCGTATAAGAGCCTTTGACATAGGCTTCCATTCGTAAGAATCAAGATCTACGGCAACAACAAGACCTTTGCGTATTCTTCCGTAACCAGTTTTTCTTTCTATATAAATGAATTCTTCTTTTGCATCATCAAAAATACCGCCTGAAAGATAGTCATTCATAGTCGTGCGGATATTTTTAATACGCTCTGTTCTATCAGGGCTTTCAAGATATACTTCTGGAAGTATAAGGTTTAAAGTAGAAGGATTGTTGCCTGCACAATCTGCTGCTCGTTTCCAGTACGAAACGTCCTGTGTATACTGATCACAGGCAATGACACTCCAAACGGACATATCCTTGTTTTTAGGAAGTAAAATTTCCGGAACTTTTATACCAAACTCTGTAAAACTTTTCATAAAAAAGAGTGTATCAGTAAATACTTTTTTGTGCTATAGTAAATTAATGGCAGGTTTGGATTTCCAGCAGAAACAACAGCAGTCTCAGATTCAGATAATGAGTCAACAGCAAATTCAATCTCTTTCTATTCTTTCGTTGGGAACAGATGAATTGAAAAAGGCTGTGTATGAAGAAGCTGAACAGAATCCCGCCTTGATTGTAAAACATGCAGGAAGTAAAAAGGAGCGCGTTACAAGCTTAAAAGTTGGAACTTCAAGCCGTGCTGGAGAACAGGCAAGTGAAAACTATCAGAATGCATTAGAAGCAACGGCAGACATGAGGCAGTCTTTGCAAGATTGTCTTTTAGAACAACTGAACATGACAAAACTTTCTGATGCAGAGTATGAGGTGGGTGAAAAACTCATAGGCAATCTTGATTCCAAAGGCTATCACATTCTTGCACCTGTTACTCTTCTAAATAAAAATGATGCAGCTCAGACAGAAGCGGTTTTGTTTAAATGCATTACTCTTATCCAACGGTTTGAACCAGTTGGCACCTGTGTAAAAAATATGGAAGAAAGTCTTGCAGTTCAAGCTTCTGTTCGTGATGATTGTCCTGCAACGGCACGTTTTATTCTGGACGGACACTTTGATTTTCTTAATCCGCCTGAGCCTGACCGCATCCTAAAAAAAATAAAGACCTATCAGAAAGAGCGAAAAGCTTTATTTGGGTTACCAGAAAATGAACCTTTTCTGGATATGGAAATAACTGAACAGGATGTATCCGAAGCCCTTGCTTTTATTCGGACTCTAGATCCTTTTCCTGCCCGTAATTACAGCACTCAGGATATTCATTATATACATAGCGATGTTTCTGTTGTTCGTTTGGAAGAAGTTCAAAAAGAAAATCTTGATAAAGGCATAATTACTGTAAAAGATAAAAGCTGGAAGGTGAGTTTGTCGAATGACTTTTCGTTTGACTTGGAAATAAATCCTGCTTATACAAAACATTCAGATCTTGCTTCTGAAAAAGATAAAGCCGTACTTAGTGAAGGCATTAAACGTGCTCAAAGTTTTATTTCTGCTGTTGAAATGCGTCAGAATACAGTTTTGAGGGCTTGCTGTCTGATAGTAAAACTTCAGCATGAGTTTTTTGAAAAAGGCCCGGGAAATCTTGTTCCGTTAAAGCAACTTGATATTGCTAGAATAATGGAGTTGCATGAAAGCACAATCTCAAGAATGGCAAACAGCAAGTATATAGAATGTGAGTGGGGCTTGTTTGATGTAAAATATTTCTTTGTAAATGCGGTATCGAAAGATGTAAGTAAGGATAAAATCCTTTTGGAAATAAAAGCTATATTAGAAGAGCATAAAAATGATAAGAAAAAGCTCAGTGACCAAAAAATAAGCGATATTTTGCAGGAACGCGGCATTACTGTTGCTCGCAGAACTGTTGCAAAATATCGCTCTAGCCTATGATTTATTTATAAGCCTTATTTCTTTTCCTGAATCTTATCTTTTTCCTTCTTTACTTTCTGATCAAGAACATCCATAAGTTTGTTCAAGGCAGCAGCAAAGTCGAAGTCATCACTGGTAACATGAGCATTTGCTCCCCAGCGGAAGTTTACAGTTGTATCAAAATAGTATTTTTTATCTTCCTTAACGTGCATGATAAGATCCACGATTAAGTTATCTGCATAATCAATACGCTTTAATTTCTGGTTAATCAAGTCTGACTGATCGCGTTCCAGTGTAAATCCCTGTGCTGAAATTGATTTTGTCATATTGTATTTTCTCCTGTAATTGTTTAAGATTTAAGAAAAGCTGGCAAACTGCCGTTCTATAATTAAGTATACAACGCATTACCAGAAAAATCAAATCTTTTAAATTTAGATAAGGTTCTTGTCATGAAAAAAAAAGCCTTACTTTTATTCGGGCTCTTATTATTAACATTTCATTCGCTTTGGGCGGCTTCTGATTCTCGAAAAAAAGACCGTTATTATGATTTTGACTCTCCTGAAATTACATTTAATCTTTCACTGGGCATGAATTCTGGGGACGGATTTGAACCTTACACCTTTATGGCACAGCCTTATGCTCAGATTGATACAACATATTTTCAATTATATAGTGGTGTGCAGATGTCGGGTGATATCTTTCACGCTACAACTGGTGGTGCTTTTTGGCCTTTGCGTCTTCGTACGATGAGGCTTGGTGCTGGTTTTGTGTATCATTTTGATTATTTTGATGATGTAAGCCTGTGTCATGACCTTCTGTTTAATTTGCATTATGAAGTGCGTCCTTCATATTGGCTTGAACTTAAGGTGAGTTTTGGATATTTCCATAAAGCCCGAAAAATCTTTGCTGTATCTGACTATATAGGATATATTACCAATAATAGTGTAGATTTTTCTATTGAAAGCGATTTTTATCTTCCTTATGAAATAAAGCTGTATACCCGCATGAGTTCTTACGAAATGTTCAGATATATGGTTTTCTGTGCACCATCATTTACATTTGGTGTTACAAAGTCTTTGGGCAAAAGGCTTGATTTAACATTTGAAACAACCTCCCGCTACATTGACTTTTTTACAGTTTCTGCACGCTATGACGATACCGAAATGCGTTTTATTCTAGGATTACATTTATGATATTCAAAAAATTCTTTTTATTGCTTATTATTCCAGTTTGTCTTGCTTTTAATTCCTGTGGCTATGGTTTTTTAAAGGTTTTGGATCATGGGCAGTCTGTTGAAGAGCGTGTAGGCGATTTAGCGGACATTCCTGCAAGTGCTGTAAGTGGTTCTACATATTCCTTCCTTGTTATTACGGATGTACATTTTGGCAACTCCAAAAGCCGCCATGATGATGCTTTTATTTCCTGCTTACAGTCTAAAATTGCAGATGGTTCAATAAATCCTGCTCCATCTTTTGCAGTATGTCTTGGAGACATTGCCGATCACGGAAACCGAAGTGAATTTGTAAGTTTTAACAATCTTGTTTCCAGAATAGAAAATATAGTTGGCGGAAAAGTATACAGTGTTGTGGGAAATCATGACCTGTATAACGAAGGCTGGGATGATTTTGAAGCTTTAGTATATCCGAATAATTCTTTTTATCGCTTTGCAATAAACAACATAAGCTATTATTTCCTTGATACTGGTTCTGGTTCTATGGGAAAAGCTCAGTTTAACAAGTTTAAGTCTGCAATGGCATCAGATTCTCACTATAAGATTGTTTGTACCCATTACCCTGTGTATGGTACAAGCGATTTTTTTTCTAGTTATTATTCTTTGCAGAATACTCTGGAAGCTGACCAGCTTATTACCATTCTTAAGAATTGTAAAGCTATAGCATATCTTTCTGGGCACATGCATGCCGAGCATAGTACAAATTTTGGTACATTTACCGAGTATGTAGTGCCTGCATATCTGTCAAACGGAAAATTTGCTGTTATGACGGTGAATGAAGCTAATCACTCTGCAACATATAAAAGTTTTGTTTATTAAGGGTGCTTCTAAAAATTCATAGGCCATAAAAGCAATAAAAATTTGCCGTAAAGCTATAAAATTCAGTATATTTTCAAAAGAACAATTAAAGGAGAATTGCGAAAAAATGGCAACATATCAGTTTCAAACAGAAGTTAACCAGCTTCTTAAATTAATTATTCATTCAATGTATTCAAATAAAGACATTTTCCTTAGGGAAATCGTCTCAAATGCTTCCGATGCTTTGGACAAGCTTAAATATCTTACTGTATCAGAAGATGCCTACAAGAATATCGTTTTTGACCCTCGCATTGACATTACTTTTGATGATTCTAAAAATGTTTTGACCGTTCAGGATAACGGTATCGGTATGGATGAAAAAGATCTTACCGACAACCTGGGTACAATTGCACGTTCTGGAACAAAGGCTTTTATTGAAAAGCTTTCTCAGAGCGGTTCAAATAATTCAGATTTAATCGGTCAGTTTGGTGTTGGATTTTACAGTGCATTTATGGCTGCTTCTAGAATTGACGTATATACACGCAAGGCTGGCGGAGACGGAAAGGTATGGCACTGGACTTCTGACGGTACAAACTCTTACGAAATAGAAGAACTTGATTCAAGTAAGGCTGCTTACACTCAGTACGGCTTTGACAAAGCTGACAAGACTGGTTCTGCAATTGAAATTCATTTGAATGACGACAGCAAGGATTATGCAAGCCGCTGGAAGATTGATGATCTTATTAAGAAATATTCTAACCACATTGCATTCCCAATTTACCTGCATTACACACAGACAAAGTATGACAAGGAAGGTAAGGCTGACGGTTCTGAGAACAAGACCGAGCAGATTAACAGCGCAAGTGCTTTGTGGCGTAAGAGTAAGAGTGAGTTGAAGAAAGAGGATTACAACGAATTCTACAAGACCTTCTCTCACGATGGAACAGATCCTCTTCTTCATCTTCATACTCATGCAGAAGGAACTATTGAATATACAACTTTGTTCTATGTTCCACAGGTTGCTCCTTTTGACATGTACAATGCAGATTACAAGAGCGGATTAAAGCTTTATGTAAAGAGAGTTTTCATCACAGATGATGACAGGGAACTTTTGCCATCATACTTGCGTTTTGTACGCGGTGTAATAGACTCTGAAGATTTGCCACTTAACGTAAGCCGTGAGATTTTGCAGCAGAACCGCATTCTTGATACAATCAAAACTCAGTCTGTTAAAAAGCTTCTTGCAGAATTCAAGAAGGTTGGACAGGATGCTGACAAAGCAAGAAAGAGCGAAAAACCTACTGACGAAGAAAAGGCTACAATTGAAAAGTGGAACAAATTTGTAAAGTCTTACAACCGCCCTATGAAGGAAGGCTTGTATTCTGACTATGCAAACCGTGAGGAAATTGCAGAGATTGTACGCTTTAAGAGTACTGATGCAAGCGGTACTGGTGATGATAACTGGACAAGTTTTGCTGACTATGTTCAGCGTATGCAGAGTGGCCAGAAGGCAATCTACTATATTACAGGTTCTGATGAAAAGAATCTTCGTGCATCTCCTCTTCTTGAAGCATATAAGAAGAAGAACTTTGAAGTTCTGATTATGCCAGATGATATTGACGACATTGTTATTCCTGGCTACGGTAAGTACAAGGACTTTGAGCTTAAGGCTGTTAACCGTGCTGGAAGCGATGAAGAACTTGGCGTAGATAAGGACGAAGCAAAAAAGAAGGAGGAGGCATTTAAGCCTGTTCAGGAAAAGATAAAGAAGGCTTTGGGTGAGCGTGTAAAGGACGTTGTTTTGAGTAAGCGTCTTTCAGACAGCCCTTGCTGTATTGTTATTGACGAAAACGATCCTTCTATTCAGATGGAGCGCATGATGAGGGCAATGGGACAGGGAAACGGCGATCTTGTAAAGCCTATTCTTGAAATCAATGGCGATCATGCTCTTGTAAAGAAGCTCGAAGGTCCTGTAGCTGATGATTTTGTAAAGCAGGTTAGTGAAGTTCTTCTTGATCAGGCATTACTTGTAAGCGGTGCTGAAATAAAAGATCCTACAGACTTTGTAAAAGCTGTTAACGACCTTTTGACAAGATAAAATTTATTTGTCTAAAATAAAAAAGAAGCTTCTGATAAAACTATCAGGAGCTTCTTTTTTTTAGTTTTTATTTTCCTTGCAAAAATCACTATTTATGTTATAATTAAGAAATCATGTTTTTTTTATCATTATTTTAAAATAGATCTCATCTTGCAGCTTTCTGCCGCAGAAACTTACCATTCTTGATGGAGGCTAATAGTGAAAAACAAGGCTCACATGTCGCTTAGAAGGGAGCTTTTAATTGGAACCGTCGGCTCAATGCTGATAGTCACTCTGTTTTTGAGCATTTCTTATATGCTCGTAATGAATCAAATCATAAAAAAGTCAACTGTAAATTCTGTTAACCAGACTATGGAAACTCTTGATGGAAAGATTTCTGATGTTTTGGACAGATATAATGGAATTGTTGAAAACCTGTCTTCGGTCATTCCGATGCTTGAAAACCGTGCCCAGATAAAATCTGTAATACAGAATATGGGAAAGGATTTGCCTTCCGATACACTTTTGTATTATGCAACTGCTGAGCAGATTTGGGATGGAGGTACTCTTATTTCTCATTCAGGCTGGGAGGCTTCTTCGGATTTTGACATGCAGTCAAGACTCTGGCACAAGAATGCTGTCAACAACCGCAACAAGATATGCTATACAGAACCTTTCCTAGATGTTAATACTGGTAAAATCATTGTAACCATAAGTTACAGAGTACTTGATACTGATGGAAAACTTATTGGAGTTTCAGCCTTTGATATTGTTCTTGATTCTCTTTCCGATGCAGTCCGCAATATCCATCTTTCTGAAAACAGCCAAATAAACATAATTACACAAGACGGTTTGTACCTTACAAATGAAAATTCTTCTGCAATTATGGAAAAGAATTATTTTGATGATGCATCCTTTACTTCTTATTCAAAGAGTTCGTATCTAGACGGTTCTGCAAAAGCCTTTGTAGAAGGCAAATCTTTTTATGGCATTCACCCTGTAACTGGAACAGAGTGGTTTATTGTTGCTGAAGGCCCAGTCTCTGACTTTTCATCGGCATATAAGAGTCTTATTGTCTATGTATTTGCAGGATTGATGTTCATCATCTTGATAATGGTCTTTATAGATGTAATTCTTTCAACAAGGGTCTCAAAATGCTTTATGATTATTGCAGACGGTTGTGATGCAATTGCCAGGGGAGACTATTCCAAGACATATCCTGACTTCTTTACAAAAGAAGCTTCAATGCTTGCAAATGGATTCAATACGTTCTCTGAAAGGCTTAAGGGCATTGTAGAAAGCCTTAAGAGTTCCCGTGTATCTCTGACACAAGTAGGAGAGTCTCTTAAAAACGGTACTGCCGATACCCAGGACGCAATTAAGCAGGTGCTTTCAAGCATTGACGGAATGGCAGTAAACCTTAACAAGCAGAATGATGGTGTAGATCAGACTTCCCGAAGCGTTAATTCTGTTCTTGATAATATTCGTTCCCTTGAAAGCCTTGTTGATTCTCAGGCTCAGTCTGTGCACGGAGCTTCTGGTGCGGTTGAGCAGATGATTGCAAACATAAATGAAGTAAATCATTCTGTTGATAAAATGGCACAGTCTTTCACGACTCTTTCAAAGGATGCTGAAAACGGTGCTCAGACTCAAAATGAGCTACAGCTAAAAATTGGTGAGATTGAAACTCAGTCAAATCTTTTGAGTGAGGCAAATACCGTTATTGAAAATATTGCAAGTCAGACGAACCTTCTTGCTATGAATGCTGCAATAGAAGCCGCTCACGCAGGCGAAGCAGGAAAGGGATTTGCCGTTGTTGCAGATGAAATCCGAAAGCTTTCTGAAACTTCTACTTCACAGTCAAAGACTATTGGAGAACAGTTGAGTCGCATTCAGGCTACTATTAGTACTGTCATAGAAGCTACTCAGCGCGGTGTTCAGGGATACGATTTCCTTGCTGCAGAAATAAAAGAGATCGGAATGCTTGTAGAGCAGATAAAGGCTGCGATGTCTGAGCAGCAGACTGGTTCTGTTCAGATTACCGAGGCTTTGCGTGGCATGAATGACAGTACGGGACAAGTTCAGCAGGCTTCTCAGAAGATGACGTCAGAAAGCCGCAACATCATGAAAGAAGTTTCTTCTTTACAGGAAGAGTCTGTTTCTATGCGGAATGGCATGAATGAAATGACATCCAGTGCAGAAAAAATTAATTCTACAGGTGTGGCACTTTCAAAAATTTCTGCAATTGTAGAGCAGTCTATTGGTGAGATAGGGCGTCAGATAGATCAGTTTGAGTCTTAAGTTAAAGTAACTCATGTTTTTATATGGGGTATTGTCTGATTTTATGCGCTTTTGCAGGCTTTCAGACAATACCCCTTTTTGTTTTGTTGTCTCTTTATGTGAAACATGTTAGTATCATGTATTATGAGACGAAGTTTCTTTCTTTTATTTATATCTTTCTTGTGTTTAGGAATGTTCACATTGAATTCATGTAAGGATGCTGCCGACATAATGTTTGACAATCCAAACATAGAATCTGCCGAATTTGAAAATGGCAACTATAAGAAAATCCTTGTAAAATTTGAGTTCATGCCAAGAGATGCCCGACTGAAAGTTGAATTGTACGATTCTTCAGAGGTTCGCATATGGGTGCAGGAATTCAGTGCAGACAGCACTTCTGACAGAAACAAGTTTAGAATTACACTTTCTACGGAAGTTGCAGCAGGATATAAAGTAAAGATTTCTCCAGCAGATAATAATTCGGATGTAAAAGGTTATTGCTGGTTAAGAAGATAGACAGGAGGTAATAAAAATGCAGATTTATGTTGATGCAAAAGTAAAAAAAAGTGGAAATGGAACAAAAGATTATCCTTTTAAGAAAATTTCGGAAGCTGCAAAAATTGCAAAGGCTGGAGACGAGATTCTTGTTGAACCTGGTGTGTATAGGGAGTATGTTGACCCTGCTAATGCAGGTACGGAAGATGCAAGAATTACATACCGCTCTACAAAAATGAAGCAGGCTGTAATTTGCGGAAGTGAAGTTGTAAGTAACTGGACAAAACATGATGGTAAGGTCTGGGTAGCTCACATTCCAAACGGTTTGTTTGGAAGTTACAATCCATATACCACACTCGTAAGTGGCGACTGGTTTATAGCATCATACATAGCTCATACAGGAGATGTTTTTCTTAATGGAAAATCAATGTATGAAGTTACATCTTTGGACGGTGTTGAAAACCCTGTAGTATATGAAAAATCATGGGATCCAGATTTCAGCGTTTACACTTGGTATACAGAGCAGGATAAGGAAAAAGATGAAACCATTATCTATGCAAACTTTCAGGGTAAGAACCCGAACAAAGAGACAGTAGAAATTACTGTAAGGGAAAATTGTTTTTATCCTTCAAAGGAAGGTGTCGGATATATTACATTGAGTGGATTTGTTGTAAAGCAGGCTGCTACTCAGTGGGCACCTCCTACAGCATATCAGGAAGGCATGATAGGACCTCACTGGTCAAAAGGCTGGATTATTGAAGACTGCGAAGTGAGCGATTCTAAATGTTGCGGAATCTCACTTGGAAAATATCTTCAGCCAAACAACGACAATAAATGGTCTAAATGGAAGTTTAAGGACGGCACACAGACTGAGCGCGACAACATCTGTCAGGCACTGAATGAAGGCTGGACAAAAGAAAGAATTGGCTCTCACATAATCCGTCGCTGTGACATTCACGACTGCGGACAGACTGGCATTGTAGGACACTTGGGGGGTGTTTTCTCAATCATCGAAGACAATCACATCCATCATATTAATAATAAGCAGAATCTTGCTGGAGCAGAAATTGGCGGAATAAAGATGCACGCTGCCATTGATGTGGTTATCCGCAGAAATCATATTCACAACTGTACTCGTGGACTTTGGCTTGACTGGCAGGCACAGGGAACGCGCGTAAGCCAGAACCTCTTTCATGATAACTGTCTGCCATTTGAAGCAAATGCAAACAAAAATAACATGGACGCTCTTGGCGAAGACATCTTTATTGAAGTGTCTCACGGACCAACATTGGTTGATAATAATATTCTTTTGTCAGACCATGCCGTAAAGCTTGCAACTCAGGGGGTGGCTCTTGTTCATAACTTGATTGCAGGCTCGTTTACAGCCGTGGGTCGTGGAGTGTTTAATGGTTCACTTACAAAGAAGTCTCCTCGCTATACGCCTTATCACTTACCGCACAGAACGGAACTTGCAGGCTTCATGACAATCCTTCACGGAGACATGCGTTTTTACAACAACATTTTTGTTCAGCAGGAAAAAAGAGCGGGCTTGGAAGAAATTCATGAGCTTATGAAAGACAATGAATGGACTGATGCAAACCTTACTTGCGGAACTGTGCCTTATGAAGAATATCCTACTTATGCAGAATGGGAAAAGCAGTTTGAAGGATATTGCGGCATGGGGTCTGAGCCAACCGATCGCTATTACAATCCTTTGCCTGTATGGGCTGGTGGTAATGTATACTTTAACGGTGCTGTTCCTATGTCAAAAGAAAAAGATGCCGTCATAATCGATGCTCCTGCTGCAATTAAGCTTGTTGAAAAGGACGGTACTTACACCCTCAAGACAAATTTATCAACTCTGCTAAAGGACATTGATTGCCGAATGATTTCTACAGAAGTGCTTGGAATGGCATTTGAAAGCGAGCAGAAATTTGAAAACCCAGACGGAAGCCCAATAGTATTTGACAGTGACTACTTTGGTAATCATCGTGAAGTTACTCCGAAGGCAGGTCCGTTTGAAGCTAATGCAAAAGCTTTTGTTGTCGCCAATAGCTAGTAATAGACAGAACAATTAGATATACTAGGTCAGTAAGAATTTTAAGGGTTCTTACTGACCTTTTTTATTTGGAGAAAGTATGATTTATAAATATGATTCGCAGTTAAAAGAAAAATATTGCAAAAGACTTATTTTGTATTATGTGCTGTTTTTTGTGGGATTTATGGCATTTTTAGCCGGTTTTAATGTTTTTATCTTTAATCTTCTTGGTGTTGGTGAAGCTCCAGAACTTTTGCATGTGTATGAAATTTTTGCCGTCTTTTTTCTCATTATATTCGGGCTGTCGTATAGAATGCTTGTCCGATATTATGATGCTGCAGAAGTTGAACTGACTGATGAGTTTATAGAGTACCGCGTTGCTTCTAAAAAAGTTTCAGTAAAAATTCCTTTGAGTGAAATTTCAGCTATCTTAAAATTTCCGAATTTTATAGATAAAAATCGTCTTAGGGTTTCTGGCAAAAAATGGAAAGGACTTTCTGTTTCCTCGTATCTTACAGGTTTTGATGAGATAAAGGAAAAACTTCAGAATGCAAGACCTGACATAAAGATTTCTTCCATTACTCCTCACAAGTTTTTTTGGAATACTTTTTATGTGATAGGTGTTGTTTTGTCTTTAGCTGGATTTTTCTTTTTCAGACCTACTCTTATTGTAAGCTTTGTTATGTACCTTATTTACTTAGTAATAAGAGCTTCTGTAATTTTAAGGAGTGAAGCTACAAAAACAGCAAAAAGGACAATTGTTATTACCTACATTTTTTATGCCGTCATTTTTGCCGCTATCTGTGCTTTTTTCCTTTTTAACGGAACTTTTAAGAAATCCGTGTTCAAAAAAGTTCTCGGACAGCTTCGCCTGCAGTGTTGGATTGTGGATGAACTGAACAAATATGATAAAAATGGGAACCTCATTTATTACACAGATTTTGATTATGATGAATATGTGTATAAGTATGACGATAAAAACAGAAAGATTTATCAGAAAGACAAAAAAGAAGACTATGAAGAATGGTTTGAGTATGATGAAACGACAGGTCTTCTTGTGCGTGAGTGGGATTCTGAAGGTTGGGAAGGTAAGACAGAATACAACTCTGACGGTAAAGAAATTCATTATAAAACTTCGTCAGATTTTGAAACTTGGACTTCTTATGAAGCACATGCTGAAATCTTTAAGAATAGTGAAAAATATGAAACTCTTAGGGAATATGATGACGATGAAAACCTCATCCATTTTCGCAGAACATCCGATGGCGTAGTTAAGAGTGAATACTGGATAGAATATAAAGATGGCAACCCAGTTCATGTATGGTATGCCGACGGACAACAGTATTGGAATCAGTACGATGCTAAAGGCAATTTTGTGTATCAACGCTGGCTGTCTGGCGAAGAATATTTATATGACTATGATGAAAACGGAAATAAAATTCATTCTGTAACTAATTTTATTAATGCGGATACTGGAAAAGCTCAAAAGCAGGAAGAATACTGGTACAAATACAACGAGCATGGTGACATGACATTTTATGAGTGTGACGGTGCAGAATTTGTAAATTTATATGATTATGTATATGACAAAAACGGCAAAATTCTCAAAAGACTTAGTACGGCTGTAAAAAAAGAGGAATATCATGGAAATAGAGAAAATCGAGAATCAGGTAATTAAGGCTGTAGAAGAACTTTTGCAGGCTCATCCCGTAAGGAAAGGTGGCATTCTTGTAATGGGCTGTTCTTCCAGCGAGATTGGGGGCGGCCTTATTGGTCATGCTTCCAATGCAGATATTGGCAAGGCTGTTTTTAGCGGTGCATGGAAGGTTTGTAGTGAGCATGGCATTTTTCTTGCGGCGCAGTGCTGTGAGCATTTGAACAGGGCTCTGGTTGTCCCTGTGGAATGTGCTGAAAAATATGGATATGAGCAGGTTCTGGTTGTGCCGTGGCTTAAAGGTGGCGGATCGTTTGCTACGGCTGCCTATTACGGCTTTGAAAATCCATGTGTTGTAGAAAGCATTCAGGCGGATGCTGGCATAGATATTGGCAGTACGCTCATCGGAATGCACTTAAAAAGAGTTGCCGTGCCGTTCCGCCTGTCAGACTGCCGCCATATTGGTAATGCCTACGTTACGGCAGTCTATACGCGACCTAAACTGATTGGCGGTGAACGTGCCCGTTACACCGCTGAAATAAGGTGACTTCATGACAGAGATGAATGCTTACGATAAACTTGCCGTTCTTGTTAATGTTCTTCCTTTTATTTTTGGCGGTGTGGTCGTTTTTACATGGAGGAATCCGCCCACTGTATTGGTGATGCTAATTGTTTTGTATCCTCTTATGTTGATGTTTGTGTGCTTTTTATCGGAGGGGAAAATAAGATATATTAAAGAAAAGAATAGTTTTTATCCTGATGTATCACTCGGGATGATGGCCATTTTTATTCTTCAGCTTATTATTGCAGACAGATATATGACTGTAAATGTGACGCAGCTTTTGTTGTGGAGTACAGGATACGCTGTTGCATATATATTGATTGCATTTATATTTTTCGGTAAGGCTATGCTTTCAAGTCAGTTAGGGCTGTTCATGTTTATTTTAGCCTTACTTTATTCTGTAAATTCAGTCAAGGTTGTAAACGGGCTGTTTGATGTTTCTGAGCCAAAAGAATCTTTGGTTAGTGTTACAGGATTTTATTCTACCGGTGGACGAAGCAAAGGCTATTATCTTTATATTACATCTTATGAATCTGATGATGATTCTAGTTATGTTCCTGAAAAAATAAAGGTTGGAAGAGTCCTTTATAATAAAGTAAAGAAAGGTGATTCCCTAAAACTCTCCATGCATGAAGGTAGCCTGAACATTCCATGGTATACCTGTAACAGGAAATAGTAGACAAAACTGCTTGTTATGTTAGCCCGAAATTCGAGTTTTAACATTAAAATAATAAAGAAGTACAATAAATTTGACAATAAATAAATTGTTGTGTATAGTGAATTCTAGAGAGGAAACTGAAAATGAATGCTCTAAATGCTATTAATGTTCTTGACTCTATAATTTCTATAAGTCAGTTTAATAAGGGGCAGGCAAATAAAATTTTTTCAGATGTTAAGAAAGTTGGCACGAAAATTGTTGTAAAAAATAACGTGCCTGAATGTATTTTGATAAGTCCTCAGGTTTATCAGCAAATGATGGAAGAATACGAAAATGCAATTCTTGCTGCTGAGGCTGAAAAACGTCTTGGTGAAAAAGTGGTCTATACAAACCATGATGATGTAATGAAAAAATTCGGACTGTCTGCTTCTGATTTTGATGATGTTGAAGTCAATTTGGAGTAAATTGTGGAATGGAAAATTAAGTATCATCC
>CAMVEQ010000053.1:0-20007 GCA_947166545.1 uncultured Treponema sp.
TAGATATTAGACAAAGTATTTGTTGTATACTTAAGCTGATCGAAATAGATAGCAAAATTATCAACAGCCTCGCTAGCAGCAGAACGAACTCTGAATCCTACAAACGTCAAGTTTGGACGACCATTGCGGAAGCGTGAATGTTGGCGAATCCAACCAGGAACGTTGATAATAATGTTCTTCCAACCCTGGAATCTAAGATTACCTGCATTAAGAGTACGTACAACACCGTCGCAGTCACGAACAAGAAGCTCAAGGTTATAATTATAATTTGCACCCCAAACCCAGAAATCAATCTGAGTAATAGTTCCTACAAATTCATATTCAAACCTATTGCCAGATGCATCCTTCTGGTAAATTTCAAACCAGTTATCTCCCTTACGGTCATAAGAAACCTTTGCTCCAAGCACCTGGGCAGCTGGGTCACTGTCCTTGTGGAATGGACGAAGAGAATTAGGGATACCCTCTACAGTCTTAAGTACTGGATATCCTTTTGCAATGAAGCGGCTTGCCTGGATATCCCATTTCCACTCCATATTATCCGGTGTATCGAAGTTATCGATAACGATTGTTTCCACGGCCTTAGCACTTGGCTGGGCAACTGCTGGAACGCAGAATGCAAGCGCAAGAACAAGGCTTCCTAAAACGACTACGCCCTTTTTCATTAGAAATCTCCTTGAATCACTGTTCCCCCGTTTTTAACTGGAAAACACCTTTCTTTTACTTATCGTCATGAATTTCCTATTTCAACACAATTTCTCCCTTGAAAAAAATTACGCAGAAGTAGAAATCATATTTTTATTATATTTCCATATTCACACTTTGTCAAATGGTTTAACTATAACCTTTTTTCAATTGGATGGTTTTTATCTTGAATTTTAATGATAAAAATCGTATGCTACTACATGAAATCTATCATATTTAATAGATTAGAAAATTCTATATAGGAGTTTTTATGTTCAGTTACAAAGAAATCGGTCTTGTAAACACAAAGCACATGTTTGAAGCTGCAATGAAGGGAAAGTACGCTATTCCTGCCTTCAACTTCAATAATATGGAACAGATGCAGGCTATCATTCAGGCTTGCGTTGAGGCAAAATCACCAGTTATCCTTCAGGTTTCAAAGGGTGCACGCCAGTATGCAAACAAGTTCATCCTCCGCAACATGGCTCGCGGTGCTGTAGAATATGCACACGAACTTGGATGTGACATTCCTATCGTACTTCACCTTGATCACGGTCCAAACTTTGAAGTAGCAAAAGACTGTATTGATAACGGATTCTCTTCTGTTATGATTGACGGTTCTGCACTTCCTTATGATGAGAACGTAAAACTCACAAAGCAGGTTGTTGAATACGCACACGCTCACGACGTAACTGTAGAAGCAGAACTTGGTGTTCTTGGCGGTGTAGAAGACGATGTTGCTGCAGAAGAATCAAAATATACAAAGCCAGAAGAAGTTGTAGACTTTACATCTAAGACAGGATGTGACTCTCTTGCAATCTCTATCGGTACATCACACGGTCGTTGCAAGTTTACTCCAGCACAGTGTACACGTACTCCAGACGGAGTTCTTGTTCCTCCTCCACTCGCATTCGATGTTCTTGAAGCTATTGAAAAGCAGCTCCCAGGATTCCCAATCGTTCTCCACGGTTCATCTTCAGTTCCTGTAGAATACGTAAAGATTATCGAGCAGTTCGGCGGTAAGATTCCTGATTCTGTAGGTATTCCAGAAGAACAGCTCCGCAAGGCTTCAAAGTCTGCTGTATGTAAGATTAACATCGACTCTGATGGCCGTCTTGCAATGACTGCTGCTATTCGCAAGTTCTTTGCAGAACACCCAGACAAGTTTGACCCACGCGAATACCTTGGACCAGCACGTGAAGAGCTCAAGAAGATGTACATGCACAAATGTACAGACGTATTGGGATCAGCAGGTCACTACGCTGACTAAGTTTACAAAACAGATTAAATCAGCATAAAAAAAGCAGCCTGTAGTTTATGCTACAGGCTGTTTTTTTTTTCGCAAAAAATCAACACTTACATACCGCAAGAGTCACTTCTTTATTAGAAGTGAGCTTTACTTTTTTATTAGAAGTGCCACCTACCTCTTTACAGAAAGTGTATTTCACTTCTTTTTTACAATAAACATACAGTCCTTTACTACAACCTGCTGTCGTTTCAGTAAAGATCCAACAACCCGGTCTTCTTCATTTCAATTTGCATATATATAAAGAACACAACAAAAAAAACAAGATACGGTCATTTATTGCATATTTGCGTTAGTTATGATAATCTTCCATAATATGAATATATTCTTATTGATTTCAATTCCTTCAATTCTTATATGGACAATACTTACAAACCCAGAATACAGATGGACATCTTTTGTACCTCCCATCATTATAGGTTTGCTAACAGCAATACTTACATGCTTTATAAAGGAATTCTTTATATTCTATTCACATATATCTACATCCAATTTTCTTGCACACTTTGCATATCTTTCTTTAAGGGATTCTATAATTCCTGTACTAGTTTTAAACCTTGCCTTTTTCTTACTTTCAAAAGACGACTGGGATTATAAGATAGAAAGCATAGCTCCGCTAGCACACTCTTTTTTTGCAGTGTACATTCCCTATTTTGTTCTTACAGGCAAAGAGCCTCAGTCATTATTTTTGAACATAATAAAGCCGTTGCTGTTTTCTGCACTCCCAATATCAACTTCGCTACTATGTTCAGGTCTGATTTCTTGCATAAGAAAAAAGAACAGCCTATCTGCCGCAATTATATTCGCCATAATAGCAGTACTCTTACTGCCATCACTTACAGAATCAATATGGTACTATAATATGAACTCATTAATCTGGATTATACTCACTGCAGTGTATATTTTTGCTGCCGTAATTCTTACGGTACTAAAGAAAAGCAGAAAAGAAGAAATATAAAAAACGCCGGTGCCGATATAAGCAAAAGTATCTATCAGCACCGGCTATTACCGGAGGGTCTTCTTAGAATCATACCTTTGCTTTGTGTTAAAGCAGCCGGAACTATTGTTACGGCTACCGAAAACATTTGTTACGCAAACATTATTTCTTATTCCTGTTACGGATGAAATCCAAGAATACAGCCAGAAGGATTACAACACCCTTAACAACGTACTGCCAAAAAGAATTAACATTCAAAAGGTTAAGTCCGTTATTCAAGAAGCCAATTATCAAAGCTCCGATTATTGTACCTCCAATCTTTCCCGAACCGCCAGACATAGACGTTCCGCCTACAACAACAGCTGCAATAGCATCCATTTCAGCACCGTTACCAGCCGTAGGCTGACCTGAATACATGCGGGAAGCAAGGACAACACCTGCAAGACCAGCCATCAGACCAGAAAAAGAATAGATCCAGAACTTAACCTTTTCTACAGATATACCGGAAAACTTTGCAGCCTGAACATTTCCACCTACTGCATAAATATGGCGGCCAAGCCTGGTATGGTTTATAAGCAGTGCAGTCAATATAAGCACAATAATAAGAATTATTACCGGAGTCGGAATAGGACCAATGTAGCCCGCTCCTATAAACTGCCATTCCTTTGTAACAACACGGACAGGGGAACCACCTGTATATACATAGGCAAATCCTCTAGCAACATTCATCGTAGCCAGTGTAACAATAAAAGGAGGAATAGTCGTCTTGCAGATGATAGCTCCGTTTATCATTCCAAAGAAAACTCCAACCAATACACCTATAATCAAGGCAACAGGAATAGCCATGCCGTGGCGTGCGACGCATGCTGCAGCGACACAACCTGAGAGAGCTATTATTGAACCCACAGACAAATCTATTCCGCCAAGTATAATTATCATGGTCATTCCACAGGCAAGATACAGGTTTGTAGAAAGCTGCCTGAGAACATTAAACATATTCTGCCGCGTAAGGAATGCTTCCGAAGTTGCCGGATTTATGGCAAGAAACAGATAGAGCACTGCAAACGCCACCAAGATTCCTAGATTCTCTTTAAAATATGTGGTCACACCCTTGACCATTTTTCCGTTTTTTATTGCATTAGACTGCATATCTTTGTACTCCTTTCCTTAACACCATGACTACTCTGCCGTAGCAAGAGCCATTATTCTTTCCTGAGATGCCTCCTCATGATCAAGACATCCCTTTACTGTTCCGCCAGCCATTACACATACCCTGTCACTCATGTTTATTATCTCAGGAAGTTCTGAAGAAATCATGATGATAGAGATTCCCTGATTTACAAGGGAATTCATAATGGCATATATTTCCGCCTTTGCACCTACATCAATGCCTCTGGTAGGCTCATCCAGAATAAGGATAGAAGGTTTTGTTGCAAGCCAGCGGCTTATCATAACCTTCTGCTGGTTTCCTCCAGAAAGATGATTTACAGGCTGCTCCAATGACGGCGTTTTTGTACGCATCATGCTGTTATATTCTTTTGCAATGTCCTCTTCTTTTTTATTGTTCAAGAAAAGGCCTTTTATAAACTGGGAAAGAACTTCTATAGTCGAGTTATATTTTACACTCTGAACATGGAACAGTCCTTCCAGTTTTCTGTCTTCCGGCACAAGTGCAAGACCATGCTCTATAGCCTGAACAGCAGAAGTAAAGTGTACGGACTTACCATTTATGCAGATGTTGCCACTATATTTTTTTGTAAGTCCAAAAATGGCCTGCATAGTTTCGCTGCGTCCTGCACCAACAAGCCCCGCAAAACCAAGTATCTCACCTTTACGAAGTTCAAAAGACGCATCACGGACCATATTTCCGTCATTTAGATGATCTACGCTAAGTACCACATCTCCACCTTTTGAAAAGTTTCGCACATAGTACTGTTGCAAGCTGCGCCCAACCATCTTTGAAATCAAATCATCTTTAGTAATGTCTTTTATTACCTCTGTGCTTACGTAATGACCATCACGCATGACTGTCACACGGTCACAAACTTCCCACAACTCGCTCATTTTATGGGATATGTAAATAATGCCGACTTTCTTTTCTGTAAGAGACCGCATTATCTTAAACAGGAATTCAACTTCCTTATCTGAGATGGAAGAAGTCGGCTCATCCATGACCAGAATGCGGGAATTAAATGATATGGCCTTTATTATCTCAACCATCTGCTGCTGGGCAATAGTAAGATTGACCATAAGTGTTTCTGGAGTAAAATTCATATTGTAAGACTCAAGCAGGGCCTCTGTATCACGGTTCATTTTTGCTTTATCAACAAAAATGCCATTCATAGGTTCCCTGCCCAAGAATATGTTTTCAGCTACCGTCATGTAAGGAACCATTACAAGCTCCTGATGAATGACAGCTATGCCGTTTTTCTGTGCGTCAAAAACTCCATTTATTTCAATTTTATGTCCGTCTATGAATATTTCACCCTTATCAGCCTTATATATGCCACCAAGAATCTTTATAAGGGTAGACTTTCCGGCACCATTTTCCCCAAGTAAGGCATGCACTTCTCCTGCCCGTAACTCAAAGTTTACATCTTGCAGTGCATACACCCCAGGGAATGTCTTATCTATGCCGCTCATTTTCAATAGAACATTTTCACTCATCTGCATTTCCTCTGGATAAAAATCAGAATGCGGAATACAGGGAAATGCAGGCAGAAAATTTTACGAAACTCCTTACCTAACCTGCATTTCCCCAATTCTACTTACTGCCAGCCGTCAGTTCCGTACTGAGCAACATTTTCTTTTGATATAAAGAAGGTTGGTACAGGATAGCGTCCGTCAACTTTCTCGCCAGCCTTGATTTTATACATAAGTTCAACAGATTTCTTTGCAATGTTGATAGGAGACTGAGCACCAGTTCCTTCAATTAAAGAAGAAGAGCTTGCAAGTTCCCTCTTAATATCAGGAGAACCGTCTACACCATAAATTTTTGTATTCTTAATGCCAGCTGCATTTGCTGCTGCAAGAGCACCCAGAGCAGTAGGATCGTTACCGCCAAAAATAGCAACAACATCTGGATGAGCCTGAAGTAAATCTTCTGCTATGCCCATTGAAACCTGAAGGTTTCCTTTTGCATCCTGCTGTGCTACAATATTAAAGCCATGACCTTTTATGGCGTCAAGGAATCCGTTTGTACGGTCCACAACGGAATTCATTGTAGGAGAATCCAAAACAATTATGTCTCCACCGTTAGGACATTTCTTTACAAGATCTTCACCGCAAACCTTGCCTGCATTATAGTTATCAGAACCTGTATAAGTAGTAACATAGTTCTCCATATCTGCAACTTCTGTATCAAAATTTACGATTGGAATTCCTGCACTCTTTAACTGATGAAGAGCAGGAATAATTCCCTCTGCCTCAGCTGGATTAAGGAAGAATCCGTCTACTTTCTGTGCAATAACGTCTTCTACCTGCTGAATCTGTCTGGTCACATTGTTTGCAGGGTCAACAGAAACAAGTTTATCACCCCTAGCCTCAACTTCTTCCCTGATTGTCTTTTCAATAAGTACAAAGAACGGATTTGACTGATCCATGCAAGTAAAGCCAAACTTATAATGCTTTTCGCCACTCGCAGCTCCAGAAGAGTCCTTAGCTTTTTTTCCACCACAGGAAACCATACACAATGCTGATGCTGCAACAGCAAGAACAGCTGCTGCTTTTACAATCTTTTTCATACTGAATCCTCCATTTTTATGGTTATCATTATGGATTCAAGTATATAGCCCTCAAAACAAGCCAACAAGTGAACTTTGTCATCAGTTTTTCATGACAAATGTCATCTTGAAAGCAGGCTCTGTACATTTTGTTGCAGGATGCGCAATGCAGTATCTGCATTCTGCCGTTCTTCTATAATGCGGCTAATTTCAGTATCAGCTGCAGCCATTGCCTGTGCATAGAGAGAAAACTTCGGCATTGCAATGCCATGATCAAGAATATCAGCACTTAATCCAAGACTATATTCTCTTCCGCTGTCCATATAAGAGTCCAGTGAATTTTGTAAAGATTTTGATGCAGATACTATACGGAGTGGTGAAGCCCCCTGCCCCATAACATAAACATCAGACTGAACGGAAATGTTGTGAACAAAAGTCTTTAAAAGCTCATAAGAAAGTTTCAGTTTTCTTGTCCTTGAATTAATGCCAAGCATAAGACTACTGACTTCAGATACATTTCCTCCAGATATTCCAGACGGCATTGGAAGACATCCCCACTCATAGGAAAAATCTTTATAGACTTTATATGGATAAGAAACATACGTACAAAACTGGGCATAAGACATTGGCATGAAACCGACTTTTCCAGCGTCAAAATCGTCTGCAGTAAAACGCCTGTCTCCTGAATGTTCATTTATGCGCTGCATAAACCGCACTGCTTCTACAGTGCGCGAATCTGACAGAAAAACCTTAGTGCCATCCTCGTCAAAAAGCTGAACTCCATTTGAATAGACCGCATCTTGCCACGTGTATCCGTACATGCCGACTTTTTTACTCAGATTATAAAAGTCATTCCACGTCCAGTCCCTTTTAGGCATGTCAAGGCCGTGCTCTTTAAGCAGTGTTACATTTACAGCCATAAGCATGCAATCTGTCTGATACGGCAGCGCATATTGCTTTCCCTGGAACTCACCAGCATTCCATGACGAATCAAAATATTCCCAGCGTTTTATGATACCATCTTTTTCAATGACAGGGGTAAGGTTCTTGAGAATGCCATTTTTTACAAGCATGGTAAAACGATTATCAGGAATAAGGAATACATCAGGAGTCTTTCCAGAAAGAATCTGCTCCGAAAGCCACTCGTCATAATCCGACTTGCGTATTCCTGAATAATAATGAACTTTTACACCAGGATGCTCAGATTCAAATATTGCAATTGCCCTATCTACTGTATGGTAGCTGTCTCCGTTTGAGACATTCCAATTGCTTCCTGCAAACATTCCAAGTTCTATCATAACAGGCTTGGCATGCCTTTTCACCAGTATAGTAGCAATGACAGATATAAAAACAGAAGCTACTAAAAAAAGGCACAAGGTTTTTAAAATATTTTTTTTCATATCACACACTCAATGACATCTGGACAGCCCAAATTGCGAGCTGTGTCCTATCACGAAGTTCAAGTTTGTCCAGAATTGTACTTATGTAATTGCGGACCGTACCTTCTGATAAAAAAAGAGAGCCTGCAATCTCTTTATTAGAAAGGCCTTTTGACACAGCCCGCACAATTTTCCATTCCGTTTCAGTAAGATTCTCAACTTCTCCTTTAGACGGCTCTATCATTGAGTTTCCTTCATTGGCCATTTTATAGAAAAGCTGAAGAACCTTACTTGCAATGTCAGGATTAATCATTGCCTGTCCACTATATACAGTCTTTATGGCCTCACTCAGCTGATCAAGGGCGATACCTTTCAAAAGATAACCACTTGCACCATACTTAAGGGCATTATATACATACTCATCATCATCAAACGTAGTCAGAATGATTATTTTTATCAGAGGATTTTTTTGCTTTACAAGATTTGTACATTCAACACCATCAAGCAAAGGCATACGTATATCCATGAGGATAATGTCAGGCACATTTTTTTCAATAGACTCAAGTACTTCATGTCCATTACCTACAATATCTGTTACACAAAATTCACCTTCATTTTCAAGATACAGCCTAAGACTTTCCCGTATCAACTGCTGATCATCTGCAATAAGAACTTTTATCATTGAAGATCCTCCATTGTTCCTCCGTTGCGTACTGGCATCACAGCCTTTACCGTAAAACCATCCTGCGAATAAAACTCTACAGTTCCCCCAAGCATTGCAACACGCTCCCGCATGTGTGCAGTTCCAAAACCACTTTCAAATTTCTTACAGCCGACTCCATTGTCGGAAATAATCATGACAAGTTCCCTGTCATTACCAGAAATCTGAATGTCAATTTCAGAAGAATGACCATGCCGAATTGCATTTGTAATGCTTTCCTGTACAACCCGGAATATCGTATTACATTCATATTCATCCAAATCGGACAAACGCACAGAGCACCTGTAGCGGATTACAATGCCCGTAGCAAGACGGGTTTTTTCAAGCATGTCCTTGATTTGATTTCCCAAAGGAGATGTATCACCGCTGTCCTGTAAAGCTCTGACCGATCTCCTTATATCAGCAATGCCTTCCTTTGCTACTCCCGAAATGACTTTCAACTGGCTTTTTGCAGCCTGAGGATTAACGTCCATAATGGCAAGGCAAGTATCAACTCCCACAGAAATGCCTGTCAGAGAATGTCCTACAGTATCATGAATCTCCATGGCAAGCCTGTTTCGTTCTCGGGTTTCGCCCATGCGTTCCTTTATATCTGCATATTCCCTAAGTTCACCATTAGCTTTACGAAGCTTTGCATAAAGCCGTCGAATTTCATCTATTGTACTTTTTTGACGTCGGATAACCTCGATGCAAAATATGACAAAACAAAGAAAGTTTAAATCCCTCATTATGTAGTATATGAAGAAGAGCCTCTGTTGCATATTTCTTTCATGAAACAAAAAATAGCTTCTTACAGAAAACAGAGGAATAAAAACGCTTATAAGGTCATAATTACACAGCATGTAAATAAGGGAACCTAATGTCATGACAAGAAATTTTCTATTACTTTTTATGTAGTATATTATATTTGCCAAAGTCCACAGGATAAAGCCACTGCTATTAAAATTAGAAACAAACACTATTACGACATTAATGATTGCATCTACATACAATGTAACAGTCGTAACCATGCGAACATGCCTTGCAGACATCTGACGTAAAACAAATGTAAAAAACATTGCAGCACAAAGTATCAACGTATAGACAAACAGAAGCATTGGATTTTCTGGTACAATTCCAACAGAATAAAAAAGTTCTGCTCCTCTGGCAGTAAGGCATGCCTGTCGGGAAGATGCAAATATAACAGCAGCCATAAAGATACATGCCGTCATATTCAAACCTAGCATTACATAGCGGAATCCCAACAGATTTATTTTATGCCTCATACACACCCCTACTCACTGCCAGCCCATAACTGTGAATGAATCAACAGTATCTTTGGAAAGCAGTCTGACAGGTACAACTATAATATCAGAAACACTTTTTCCATTTAAATAATTGTACGCAGCAGCCACAGTCTTCGATGCTATTTCAGAAGGATACTGGGCAACGGTTGCCTCCATACCGCCCTGAATAACCATCATTTTACCAGAAGGAGAACCGTCTATTCCGTAGACCAGCTGCCCAGACCATACATTATTATTGTGCATGGCTGCAAGAGCTCCCAATGCCGTAGGATCATTTCCTCCGAACACGACATCAAAATCAAGATTAAGGTTAAGAAACTTCTGCATTTCCACCATGGTTTCGTGCAGCAAGGTAGTTCCCGCTGCCATGTAGATAATTTCATAAGGAAATTCTACATCATCCAAGGTATCTGTAAATCCTTTCAGCCGTGTACATGTAGAACTTATCTTACTATCATACAATACTACAATGCGGGCTTTATTCCGTTTAGCAACAACATCTTTGGCAATAAGAACTCCTGCCTCGTAATTGTCAGATATTACAGTAGAAACAGGCCGTGTCTGCCCATAAATTTCAGTATCCACGGCAATAAACGGAACACCACGTCTTGCACATTCTTTTAATGCAGGCTCCACATTATGACCATCAACAGGATTTACAAAAATAAAATCGACACCCATATCAAGCATATCCAGAATCTGTTCATTCTGCTTGGTCTGACTATTTGCAGGATCCCTAGTTATAAGCCTGTCTCCATTTACTTCAACAAAGTTTTCTATAAATGCATTCAAAACTTCAAAATACTGATTATCCATAGTCATATAGGTTGAACCGAACAGGAGTGGCTTGCGGTCCATTATAAAGACATTCCGCAACCACACAACGAGAGTAACAAACAATGCAGCTGAGGAAAGTACAAGCAGAAGACTTAAAACTACAGCATTTCTTTTTCTGCGGTTATGCATACTTCTGTTATATCATGGGGAGAACGGAAAAGCAAATGGAATTCAGCTTAAATAACAATAAATCACTTTAGATTACTAGACACAATATAATATTTTCTGATAAAATATTTGCTATGCTTATATGAGTGTTTACAAACGAGAGGTTGAAAACAAACACCAGAGGAGGAGCATTGGCAGACAATAAGGGTATGCGCGTAAATGAACAGATACGCGTGCGAGAAGTCAGACTCATTGATGATGAAGGTAACCAGCAGGGGATAGTTCCTACATTGGAAGCCCTCAAAATGGCAAAAGAGCGAGAGCTCGACCTTGTAGAGGTCTCACCAAATGCGAATCCGCCAGTATGTAAAATACTCGATTTCGGTAAATACCGGTTTGAACAGGAGAAAAAACTCCGTGACTCCAAGAAAAACCAGAAAGTATTGAAGCTCAAGGAAATACGCATGCAGCCAAAGATAGGCTCAGGCGATCTTGACACGAAAGCAAAGCATGTTCAGGAATTCTTAAACGAGGGCGATAAGGTAAAAGTTACCATCCGTTTCCGCGGACGCGAACTTGCACACACAGAACTCGGTTACGATGTACTGAAAGAGGTTGAAAAGAGGCTTACCGAAGGTTCTTATGTCATTGAAAAGCCGGCCATGATGGACGGTCGTTTTATGTCTATGACATTAGGCTCAAAAGCCAAAAAGTAGAGGTTTTTTATTATGCCTAAGATGAAAACAAAGAAGTCTGCTGCAAAAAGATACAGTCTTACTGGCAGCGGAAAAGTAAAGTACAAGAAAATGAATCTTCGTCATATCTTGACAAAGAGATCACCAAAGCGCAAGATGCATCTTCGCCATGCTGGTATTCTTTCTGAAGACTCAGCAAAGAGAATTCGTAAGCAGATGTTGCCTTACGGTTGATAGGAGATAACGTATGTCAAGAGCTATTGATGGAACAAAAAGAAAGAACCGCCGTGTAAAGATCTTAAAGCTTGCTAAAGGTTTTTACGGTGACAGAAAATCAAACTACAAGGCTGCTAAAGATGCAGTTGTAAAAGCACTCGACCATGCTTATTCTGGACGTAAGAATAAGAAAAGAGATTACCGTGCATTGTGGATTGCTCGTATTAATGCTGCTGTAAGAGATCAGGGCATTACATACAGCCGTTTTATTGACGGTCTTACAAAAGCTGGTGTTACTCTCAACCGCAAAGCATTAAGCAATATGTCTATCGAAGACCCAGTTGCATTCAAGGCTGTTGTTGAAGTAGCAAAGAATGCTATAAAGGCATAAGGATACAAATATGATTTCTCTCGATCAAGTTTTGATGTTGCAGAAAAAGGTAGAAACTGCTGTTGAAAAGATTTCCTTTCTTAAGGGGCAGATTGAACAGCTGAAATCTGAAAACGATGCTTTGCACACAAAATGTGCTGAGCTCACAAAAGCGTTGGATGAGAAAACGGAGTTAGTTTCTTCCCTTGAATCAAATCAGGGCAAGATCGAGGAAGGTATCCTAAGTGCACTGAACCGTCTTGATACAGTGGAAAACTCACTTTTGGACGGTTCAGTTGAAAAAGCTTCTGATGAAGAAGTTTCTGAAGTTACTTCTGAGGAAACAATTTCTAACGAAGCACAGCCTGAAGTTTCATTTGACCAGCAGGCACCTCTGACTTCAGAACAGTCAGAAAATAATGAACAGCAGACAGAACAGTCTGAACCTGCTCCACAGCAGCAGGAACCATTCAGATACGAAATAGTACCAGACGAAGAAGAAAACGCAGACGAAGATAATTCTTCTGAAGAAAACTCTCCACAGGCATCTGAAAATAATGCAGATTCCTTAAACGGACAGTTTGATATTTTCTAATATGGGAATGTCTCCATGGGAAGACTCCAGATTGATATTTTAGGTACATCTTTCGCTGTACAAGCCAGCGAAGATGATGTCTATCTGAAAAAGTTACTTTCTTACTACACTCAAATTACAGAATCCATCAAAAAATCGAACAGTCTAAAAGATCCTTTGCAAGTAAGTATTATGGCGGGGATTACTCTTGTAGACGAACTTTACAAAGAGAAACAGAAAAACCTGTCATATTCAAAGGCCTTGAACAATTCAAATGATGCAGAGGCAGAACGCCTTACTGTTGAAATGATAAAACAAATAGATAAAGTACTTTCTTAATTACTATGCCTTCATTTTCAATTTGGGTAGATGCAGATTCCTGCCAGTCAAAAGCAAGAAACATACTCCTTAACACCGCACTTAAATACAATATTCCTGTTTTCTATGTTGCAAACAGACCTATTCCATTTTCAATCGAAAGCAGTCTTTTTAAGATGATTGTATGCGAAAAAAAGAAAGATGAAGCGGATTCCTACATAGAAGAGCATTGTTCACTAAACGACATAACAATAACAAGAGACTTACTTCTTGCCCAAAAGCTGCTAAAAAAAGAAAGTACTGCAATAAATGACAGAGGCATTATTTTTACGCAGAAAACACTTGAAAAAATGCTGAAAGAACGAGAACTTAGCATGCAGATGGCAGCACTAGGAATTCGCAATGGAAAAAGCTTTGGCACATATACAAGTGCGGATCTTGAAAACTTTTCTAAAACACTAGTACAGCTTGTTCAAGAGAAAACAGCTGACTGTTAACTTGTAACCAATTCCTTAACTCAAATCCCTGTTAATTGCTTCAATACGATCTATCACTTGAAAGAAAGCTTCTACAATTTCAGGGTCAAACTGATGACCAGATTCTTTTGAAATTTCTTTAAGGGTATAATCCAGTGGCCAAGAATCTTTATAAACACGCCTGTGACGAAGGGCATCATAAACATCTGCGAGAGACACAATACGGGCAGCAAGAGGAATATCAGCACCAACAAGTTTTTGGCTATTACCTACAGGAACTTTTGTTTCTGGAATATATTCCATGTAATCAAAGTTTTCAGGATATCCCTTAAAACCACCGTCCCAACGGTCATGATGGTGAAGACATACATCAAACGCCATTTTATCAAGTTCGCTTTCGGCAGGAGTAAAAATCTGAGCACCAATACAGATGTGTCCACGCATTACAGCACGTTCATCATCATCAAGAATGCCCTGCTTTTTCAGAACTTTATCAGCAACAGCAACCTTTCCAACATCATGACACTTTGCGGCAAGCTTCAAGTTATCGCGGAACTTATTACGTTCAGCTTCAGGAATATGCTTGTTCGCAGCATAGCGGTCATATATTTCAAGAGAGAAACAGGAAACTCTTTCAACATGAGCACCAGTTTCGCGAGGGTCGCGATAGTTTGCCATTTTTACAAGACGCTCAACAAGCTGTTTTGTAAGATATGCATACTCATAAATCTGAACAACGCTCGCTGCAAAATAAGAAACATAAAACTCAGCTTCTTCCGAAAAAGGAATTACATTACCATCTGGATCCTGAGCATTAATAATCTGCAGAATGCCAAGAACCTTACCGTTTGTCATGATAAGCGGCAAAGAAAGAATTGACTTTGTATGATAATTGTTATTTTCATCATTATAGCTGTCAAAGTTGTAAGGACGCAAAACAGTTTTTTCTTTATCAAGATATTCGTCCATGTTATATACATCAGGAATATTAACAGCTTTCTTGTACAAAGTAGTATAGCCAGCTATAGAATGTGAAGTTGCAACAAGAGAAAATGAAACATACGGAAGCTTTTCACCAGGAGCAAGCCTTCTCTGCAGCGTATCATTTTGGCTGTATTTGATTTTCAATTTATTTTCGCTTTCATTATACTCATAAATAGATCCAGCATCTGCATTAACAATTTCACGGGCAGCGGACAAGATGTTTTCCAAAAGAATATCAACATCTTTGATGTGACCTAATTTATCACGAAGAGTTGCAATCTGCTGAAGTTTTTGATTCCTGGTTTCATCATTCATCATTGTGATACCTTCTTAACTTTATTCAATCTATATTATAATTTTATTTGAAAAAGTAACATTATGCAACATTTAATTTCTGTAGTACACAAAAAAAGATAGGTCCTGCACCATTTGCAGAATCGGGTAAAATATGCCAGCCAAACTCTGTTTTTTCAGCACTTTTCAACACAAATTTAACGTCACAGCCGTCTTTCTCTTCAATATTTCCGTCAAATTCTGCCTTATTTTTTGAAAAAATTTCAGATATTTCTTCAAAAGCAACAAGTTTTACATCATCAAATTTCTTTAACAAACGGGCAATAATATCATCATTTTCTTTTACAGATAAAGCACAAGTTGAATAAACCAGATATCCCCCTTTTACCAAAAGCCGCCATGCCGAAGAAAGCAAAGCCCACTGCTCTATTGCAAGCTGTTTTGTACGAGACGGAGACCACTCGCGAAGATATTTTTCATCCAACATTACGTGCCGCTCGCTTGAACAAGGTGCATCAAGAAGAATGCAGTCATAGGCTTCTGTTTCCCGACGGCACCAGGTTGCACCATCACTACAGCTTACAATAACTTTTGCAGCACGTTTTTCGGGCAATGTCTGTGCAATCACTTTAGAAAGCCTTATTTTTCTTTCAGCAGAGCGCTCATTGCTGTACAGAACAGCATCTTCCGAAAGATTACCTGCAATTACAAGAGATTTTCCACCTGGTGCAGCACACAAATCCAAAACCTTACTGGCATTACGTACAGGCAAGCATAAAGCTGCACACACACTTGCAGGATCAAGAAAATATTGCTGACTACCAGAAAAATCAAGCTTAACATAAACACTTTCAGAAAGAAGCGAAGCTTTTAAGCTTTCCCACCGCTCACCATAAAGCTCATGATAGTATCTTTCAAAGCCGTCTTTTCCTTGTAATTTTTCACGATGTTTCATTTAAATTGCTCCCTATAGGATTGCCAGAGTTCTTCAAACCGCCTAAGTCTATTTTGTTCCGTTCCCCTCTGCTGCTGTTGATTCACCGCAACAACACAAATCTTGCCACTACCGCTAGCATCCTGCTGTAAAGAAAGAATACCCGCTTCAATCTTGTACTGAATAACTTTTTTCTCTGCTTCAAAAACTTTCTGTGCAAAAGCAGGATTATTCCGACATTCCCGTGCAAGAACTTCCATTACCTTTACAAATTTCTTTTCACTTAACATTATAATGTCAACACCAGCATCTAACGCCATTACAGCAGCCTTTTCAGGCGGATATCCATTATCCTGCAAAGCCATCATAAAAATATCATCGCTAAGAATAAGTCCTTCATAGCCAAACGCATCACGAAGCACATCCGAACACCAGAACCGACTTAGACAGGCAGGAATGTTTTCAGGAGCCCTTGAAAAAGTCGGTTCAAGAAACTCTTTTACTTTTGCATGAGACATTAATATTCCAGAAGGATTTGCGCCAGACACAAGAAAAAACGGTAAAAGAAGCTGTTCATAAACCTCATTCTTACTCATAGAAATTTCTGGCAGTCCAGAATGAGGATCTATATTAGTATTGCCAGGAAAATGTTTTACAATGCACTGTATGCCACCCTGTCGATATGCACGGATACAAGCAATGCTGTACATCACAGTGTTCACACGGTCACCATAAGAGCGGTCATCTAAAAAATCGGTATTATCTGCGGTCAAAGGCTCTGCAACAGGAGCAAGATTCATATCAAAACCAAGTGCATGCATCTGCACAGCCTGCATATTATACAGATTAAAAGCCTGTTGCGCAGAATATTTTTGTGCAACAGTGCGGTTTGCAGGCAACGGCACAGTAAGATTCTTAAGGCGGTTAACATAGCCGCCCTCTTGATCAACAGCAATATACGGACGGACAATCTTATGCTTTTCACAATATGAAGCTATGGACGAAGTAAATTTAATTACCTCCTCTGCCGAAGAAGCAATATTATAGTTAAAAAAAAGACATCCTCCGGGAACAACAGGAACCAAATCTCTAGAATTTTCCAGTGATACATATTCTACAGGAACATAATCAGAATCACCCTGAATATTTACCAGAAACAACTGAGAAAGCTGCTGATGCACAGGCAGAGAACGAATATACTCTTCTATTGCCCTATCACGATCTTTATTCGCATAGGCATTATGAAGCAAACAGAATGAAATGATAAAAGAAATAAAACATTTATTCATCCCGTCCAGTATAAACAATCAGTCTTTTTTTTACAACAAAGATTTGATATACTATCTGCATGAAAAAAATCATAATTGTTACAGGTGCTTCAAGTGGACTTGGAGTATGTTTTGCACGTCAGCTTAGCAAAGAAAGTGCAGATTTCAGACTTCATAATAAAACAGAATGTGCTTCCGATGAAATATGGCTCATTGCCCGCAGACAAGATCGTCTGCAAGAAACAAAAAACATGATTGAGCAAGATGCAACAGCTTACTCAAAGCCAGAGTTCTATCCAGAAGTAAAAATATATCCTGCTGACTTAAGTGGAAAAGATGGAGCTTTCGCCGTAAAAAAAATGCTTGAACAGTATCAAAGCATTGAGCAGGATTTTCAGATTTCTGTTCTTGTAAATAATGCAGGTTTTGGAACTTACGGAGAGTTTGCAAACACAGACACAGAACGAGAAATGAATATGGTAGATGTGAACTGTACGGCACTCACAGGCATTGCTGGGTATGCACTACCGTGGCTCAAAAAAGGCTCACGCTTAATTAATACAGCAAGTCTTGCATCATTTTTGCCTTTGGGCAATTTTGCCGTTTATGGAGCAACAAAAGCCTATGTATTAAGTTTTACAGTGGCACTCGCAGCAGAATTAAAAGATAAAGGCATTTCCGTTACAGCATTATGTCCTGGACCTGTAAGCACAGAATTTTCAAATGTTGCCTCAAAGGGAGCAAGAAAAGAAGTGCATCATGGGCTTTCACCAGAAAAAACAGTAGCACACTGCCTAAAGAAATCCAGAAAGGGAAAGCTTTATGCAATCATGGCATTCAACTGGAAATTTCAGGCAGCAGCAAGCCGTTTTGTAGGACGCTATGCAGGAGCCTGGTTTACATATAAATTCTGCAAACGCCCAAGTAATTGATTTTTATGATGTAAAACTATACTATAATAAGCAATATTTTTAACAAAGGACGCCGGCGTTTGCAGCAGATGCTGTCTGCACACTCTAAAGAAACCGTCCTGACCACCATGGAGATAATTATGGAAAACCACATTGAAAACAGCACAATAAACTGCGCACTTTTTACGGATTTCTATGAACTGACAATGGCACAGGGCTACTGGAAGCAGAATATGAACCAGAAAGTCGTATTTGACATGTTCTTTAGAAGAAACCCTTTTAACGGCGGATTCAGCGTTTTTGCAGGAATTGAAACCCTTCTTGATTCCCTTACAGCTTTCAGATTTACAGAAGACGACATTGCATACCTTAAAGAGCAGGGCATCTTTGAACAAGGCTTTTTGGACTATCTAAAAGACTTTCATTTTACGGGAGATTTATACTCCTTTGAAGAAGGTTCAATAATTTTCCCACAGGAGCCACTTGTTCGCATCCACGCAAATCTTATTGAAGCACAGATTATCGAAGGACTTGTTCTTAATCACTGTAACTTCCAGAGCCTTATTGCAACAAAAACAGCAAGAATCTGGCTTGCAAGCAAAAAAGGCGGAATCATGGAATTCGGTTTGCGCCGTGCACAGGGGCCAGATGGAGCAATGAGTGCAACAAGAGCCTCTTACATTGGTGGAGCTGCCGGAACAAGTAACACTCTTGCAGGAAAACTTTACGGCATTCCTGTAATGGGAACAATGGCACACTCTTGGATTATGTCATTCCCTTCTGAGCTTGAAGCTTTTGAAGCTTATGCAAAAATCTATCCTGAAAAAACAGTATTCCTTATTGATACTTACGACACTCTCAAGAGCGGAATTAAGAACGCAATTAAGGCAGGTGCCAAACTTGTAGAAAAAGGATATAACTTTGGTGTTCGCCTTGACTCTGGCGACATTTCATATCTTACACAGGAAGTTCGCAAGGAACTTGATAAGGCAGGATTCCCACAGGCATTCATTTCTGTATCTAACGAACTTACAGAAGAAATTATTGAGACACTGGTTTCACAGAATGCTCCAATCGCAAGCTGGGGCGTTGGTACACACATGGTAACAGGCGGAACTGAATCAAGCTTTACTGGTGTATACAAACTGGCTGCACGTCATAACGAAAAGACAGATTCCATGTCACCTGTAATGAAGTTCAGCGATAACCCTGCAAAGTCTACAAACCCTGGCATAAAAAATGTATGGAGACTTTACGACAAAGACGGCATGGCAAAAGCAGATATTCTTGCATTGGAAGATGAAATCATTGAAAAAGGCAAGACTTATCAGTATTTCCATCCGCTCATTGACTACAGACAGTTTTCTTTTGCTGCAGAAAGCGTGCAGCCAATGCTCAAGAAAAGACTTGAAAAAGGAAAGCGTCTGCAGCCACGTCTTACAGATGCTGAGCAGTTGCGCATAAGCCGTCAAAACATGCAGAAAGAAATTGAAATGTTTGACCCTTCTTACAAGCGCATTCTTAACCCACACATCTACAAAGTTTCAATGACAGAAAAACTTAAGGACTTAAAGCTTTCATTCATTGAAGAAAATATCAAGAGAGCTTCAGAAAACTAAAACTAATAGATAAATAGCATAAAAAAATACCTGCGGTGTTTATAATACCGCAGGTATTTTTTTGCCTACAATTCTTTTATTCAATAATTCAATAAGATTAAAAATTGATTTAAATTAAATAGAACCAGGAACAAACACGTACAAATCTTAATACCCCTTTTATTTGTCTTTAAGCTGATTATTTCTAATATAATTGTAATCAAAGGAATTATTAATAAGCTCAAACTTACGAGATTATGAAAAACAAGGAGAACGGAAATAAACAAAAGTTTATATGAAATAAAATACAGCTCCATTGAATTTTGTGTTTTATTATAATGAGCATCAGATATAGACATGGAGGCGATAAAATAACGAATTTGTGCTAACCT